>JAEUHO010000165.1 GCA_016795345.1 Planctomycetia bacterium
TCCACGGGACCTGCAGGACCCGACCATCGGAGATCGGTCGCTCCGCCGCGGCGCCGCGCCGCATGTGGCGAAGGAGGGCCCGTCGCACGACCTGCGCGTCCACGGCCGGCGTCCCCCCGACGCCGACTTCCGACTCCGTCCGCTCGATGCGCTGGAGATAGACCGGTAGGGGATCGTCCGCGACGACCGTGTCTCCCGCGGTCGGCGCCAGCGAGAGCCGATGGACGATGAAGGGAGGGAAACGAGGGTCGCGGACCACGATGCCGTCCGCGGGGACGTCGCCGCCGGGGCGCTTGAAGTCGCCCGTCGTCGTCGTCGCGTCGGTCGCGGCGACGACGAGCGTGAACTCGAGGCCCGCGAGGAGCCGTCGGCCGAAGCCGTCCGCTCGCGCCTTCGCCAGGCGCACGCCGACGGTCACCGCATCGAGGCCGATCCGCGGCCCGTCGAGTCGGTCCCACACCTCGAGGCCCTCGGGCCCCGTCAGCTCGGTCGCCGCGAGCACCGCGGGGACACGGCACCAGGCCGGGCCCGCCTGCGCGAAGTGGAGCGCGGTCCGCAGCGGCACGGCGCACCCGAGCGCCAGCGCGCAGTCGAGGACCTGCTGGGCGGCGAACGGCGGGAGCTCGGGTGTGCGGGCGACCGCCGTCCGGACCGCGGGGAGGAGTTGGACGCGTCGCTCCGAACGCGCGACGTAGGCGGCCCAGGCGACGTCGGTCGCGTCGGACGACGCCAGCATGGTCGTGAGGATCCGGTCCTCGCCCGCCGCGGCCGCTTCGAGGGCGCGACGCCGCGCGGCGTGTCCGTCATCGTCCGGCCCCGAGACGGCGGGAGCGGCACCGAGGAGGGCCGCGATCAGGAACGCGGCAAGGCGTCGCAACACGGGCGCGACGCGCCGGGAGCGGCGCGAACCCCGATCGCGACCGCGTCCGCGCGGGTCGCTTGCGCCATGGGACGGGATCGACGCACGCCGTGGCGTCGGACCCCAAGGTGCCCGAGGGTCGTCCGCGTGCGCGTCCCGCATGACCCCTCGCGTTCGGGTCGAACGGTTGCGCACGGCGCTCGACGAGAGCGCCGCTTCGCGCCGAACGACGTCACGTTCCCGCATGATACCCCGCGGCCACCGGGCCTCGCGTACCCACGGGATGTCGTTCGACCGAGCACCGTCGTTGGCCCGCGCGGAGACAGGCGCCACCAGCGTGGTGGGAGACGACGGACTCCCCGAGCGGCGGCGGAGCGTCCGCGGTCAGTCCGCGGCGGGCGGTTCGTCCGACGTCGCTCCGTCCCCGGTCCATCGATAGAGCGTGATGCGGATCGAGCCGCCGGCCGCCGCCACCCGGCGCAGCAGGCCGGCCGAGAGCCCTTGATTGAAGGCCCATGGTTCTTCCCCGCAGTCGTATCCGATGTCGAACTCGCGCAGGGAGCAGCCGTCCCAGACGGCCCGCAGCGGCGGAGCGAGCGACTCCACGGCGTCGAGCATGCGCGCGATGACCGTCTCGGGCTCCGGAAGCTGTGCATCGACTTCGAACCGCACGTACCAGCGCCCGTTGTCACCCCGCGAGACGTCGACACAGGGCAGCCTCCGCGTCGTGAGCTCCGCCACGAGCCCCGTCACGTCGGCGTCGGACTGCAGCACGAGGTCCGTGTTGCGGTGGCGGAACTGGGGGGGAGCGACGTCCTCACCCGTCGGGGTTGCCGCCGGCGTGTGCTTGGTGATCACAGCCGGTCCGAGTTCGGCGTGCGGGCCCTCGGACGGAGTGCGCTCCGACTGCGGTGCGGCAGGTCTTCCGTCCGACGACCGCCGATCGTCGGTGGATCGATAGAGCGTCACCCGGAGCGCGGCGCTGGCCGCCGCCACCCGGCGCAACAGACCGGCGGAAAGTCCTTGATTGAAGGCCCAGGGCTCTACCCCGCAGTCGTATCCGAGGTCGAGTTCGCGCAGCGAGCACCCGTCCCAGGCGGCCCGCAGCGGTGGAGGGAGCGACTCGACGGCGTCGAGCAGGAGCGTGATGATCGTCTCCGGCTCCGGATGGTTCTCGTCGGCCTCGAAACACGCGTACCAGCGCCCGTCGTCGCCTCGCGTGAGATAGAGTTCCATCAAGCCGTGGGCCGTGAACGTCGCGGAGAGCGCCGTCAGGTCACCGTCGGACTTCAACACGAGGTCGGTGTTGAGGTGGTGAAACTGGGGGGTCGCTCGCGCACGTTCGATCAGCGCACACCAGAAGTCCGGTTCATGCACGACGAGTCGCTCCTCCCTGCCGGACCGCGTGAACACGCGAAGCCCCGTGCGGAACAACAGCAGCGTCCTCGTCGGCCGGACAGCGGCGATGTCCTCGAGCGGAATCCACGACTCGTGGGAGTGGACGTTGAACTTGTGGGAGCGGAAGACGAGACGCGATTTGGTCAGGTAGAGCCATCCCCCCGCGACCTCCCACCCTCGACGGTGGTTCGCCGGGCCGTCGTGCAGCAAGGTCTCGGGGGCGAACTCGGGCCGGGCGGCCTCGAACGTGCGAGCCGTCACGCGCGCGAAGCACCAGGTACCGATGGCGAAGAACGCGCCCGCGGCCAGCATGACCGCGAGGCCCATGCGGAAGCCGAGGGACGGTTCGACGAGGACTCCGACCACGCCGCCGGTCAGGAGGCCGGCGATGACGCCGAAGGCTGTGCCGGCACCGAGTGAGGTCGCGGCGAGCGCGCGCCTGGACGACTCCCGACGAGCGATCGAATCGGAGTCGGACGGACCCGCGCTCACGGGGATTCCCCTGGCTGGATCACGCGAAGGTACCGTGCGGGGACGGACGAGGTCAGCCAGACGCCGTTCTCGGCGCAGAAGAACGCCTGCCCGGTGTCGTGCAGGGCGCGGGCCGCGACGCGCAGGACGACCGGCTCGCCGTGCCGCCGGCCGACGCGCGTGGCGGTCTCGAGGTCCGGCGACAGGTGTACGTGCTGCCGCGACCGAGGCGACAGGCCGGTGGCGAGGATCGACGCGAGGAACCGGACTGCCGTCCCGTGGTAGAGGCCCTCGGGAGGGACGACCGGCGAGAGCCCCAGTTCGACGGCGACGGAGTGCCCCTGGTTCGCGCGGATGCGCCGCTGCTCCGGGCACAGCGCGAAGCGTTGTTTGTCGCTCGTCTCGACGATCCGGAGGACGAGGGCTCGCGACAGCGGGGTCCCGGCGGTGTTGGCCTTCTCCACGAGCTCGTCGACGTCGACCCACCCCGCTGCGTCCAGTCGGAGCCCGATCCGCGCTGGATCGTGCCGGAGCACCAGGCTGAGGAACTTGCTCAACTGGACGAGGGAGTGCGCCATCCGATCGACCCGATCCCCGCGGGACCTCCGAGGTCGGGCGAGTCTACCTTCGATCCTGGACCGATCGTTCTCTCGGCCGCCGGCGCGGGTCCTCGACGGTGCATCCCAACGCACGGCGCGACCCGACGGCGTTGGTCGCGAGGGTGGGGGATGAGCGTCAGGGGGATCGCCCGTCGGAGGTTCGACGCGGCGATGTCGGATCCACCGGCGCGACGGCGTACAGCAGGCGTTCGATCCGCTCGCGCTCCGCGATCAGTGGCCTGCAGACCACCGCCACGACGGCGCCGTCGCGGAATCCGAAGGTCTCACCCCACCCGTGGATGCCCTCGGACCCCGGGCCCAGGACCTCGAGCGCGCTGCGACGCGACGTGGAGTCGCGGGTGGCGTCGTCGGAGTCCATCACGAAGAGGCGGATCGGTGCGGGGTGCTGCTCGACGAGCCGGACGAGGGTGGCGAGCCACGCGCACGCTGGGCCGCTCCAGCTCGCGAACAGCACCCCGACGCCGGTGCGCTCCGTTTCGACGAGTTCCCTGGGGCTCTTCCTCCAGATCCGCACGCGTGGGTCCGGGGCCCGGAGGGCCGCGCCGATCCGTCGCTCGATCGAGTCCGTCCACATGGCTCACCCGGCTGGGGCTACTTCGGGAGTGCGTTCGACGTCGGGCCCGGCGGACCCAACGGGGGAGATTGTGACGGACGACTCAGGGCGACGGCAGCCGCTTCCTGCGCACGCGCCGACCTCCGGTGGAGTTCGGCGCCGGCCGCCGCGATGAGCGCCAGGACGCCGCCGACCAGGGTCGAGGCGAACGGGAGGAGGGTCGATCGGTACGCCAGACCGTCGTAGTGCTTGGGGTACCACTCCTCACCGATGAGGTGCCATGCGAACGCCGCCCCGAGCACGAGGCAGAGCGCGGCGAACTGGAACTTCCTCGTCGGCGCCGCGAGGTACGCGACGCCGACGACACCGAGGGCCGCCGCGAAGCCGGCGCAGGGGAGATCCCAGAGGCCGAGAAACTCGGACGCCATCGAGCCCGCGATGCCGCCGGCCAAGAACGCGCCGACGACGGCCAGCAGCGCCACGGTCCAACGTGCGAGGGCGCCTTCGCGTTGCCCCGAGCCCCGGCCTTCGTCGCGTGCGGGAGGTCCACTCATCGAACGAATCGTACCAAGGTCGGCGAGCGCGAGGCGGGCTCGCGTCAACCCCGGGAACCCGCTCGCCGAGCGAACGGGCGGAAACGCCGAGGCGCGTGTACTACGACGACTCGCCGGTGTCCGCGCGGACGACGTACAGGAACCCCTCCGTGAAGACGGTTCGCTCGGGGTCGAGATCCGCAGGGCCCCATCGCACCCTTCCCTTCGGCGCCCGGCCCTCGTCGCCGGCCCACGCCGGATACAGTTCGACCGTTTCGCCTCGGTCGAGACAGGATCGGACGATCTCGACCAATCGGCGCGTGCTGCGGACGTCGGCCTCCCGATCTTCGTCGCCGTCGAACATCCCCCCGAAGTACGTGATGGGCGTCTCGGCGAGGACGTGGGGGAACCCGCAACTACAACGCGTGTGGGCCCCGACGTACTGCACCGACGGCTGCGTGAACGCCGCACGCACAGCGACGTTCGACGGGGCGAGGGCTTCGACGCGCAGGTCCGCGTCCGCGAACTCCGGGAGCGGGGCCGCGGTGCCGACGTAGAGCATCAAGCACATCGGGGGGAGGCTCCTTCACCATGGCGTACCACGCCTTGGATCGCCGTGCGCCGGCCGGTCAGCGCCGGTCCTGCCGGATGGATGGAACCAGCGTCGGGACGCGCGGGCGCGGGTGCGAGCGGCGGTGGCCCGTGCAGTTCTGGGGCGCCGGAGGGCTGCCACGTCGAGACCGTCGTCGCGAATTGGCCGGCTCAGCGAACGTACCCCGGCACCCAGGCGGCCTCCGTGGCCACGGCGACGACCGAAACGGCACGCGTTCGATCGAACGCGAGGACGACGCAGATCTCGGCTCGGCACGCCACGCAGTCCGCGTAGCAGGCCTCGTGCACGTTCGGCAAGCGTCCCGGGTCCGCGCACTCGGACCATCGCGAGTTTCGCGGGTCGGGTGGCTCGAACCACGCCATGCGATCGAGATGAACCGACTCGGGCGGAGGTTGGACCGACGGGGCAGCGTGCCTACGGACGTCTGTAGAAGGGTGGAGGTACGGCGCCGTGAAGGGACTCGAGCACCGGGAGCTCGAGAGTGACCGGATGGTCGACGGAATTGGGGGGCGGCGGACTCGGAAGGGGATCGAACGTGTGGACGTGCCCGAGCGCGCAGCGGAACCAGTTCGGGGCCAACCGGATGCTCTCGGACAGGCGCGATGCGCAGCGCGGACAGCGTGCCTC
>JAEUHO010000168.1 GCA_016795345.1 Planctomycetia bacterium
ACCACGGCTTGCCGGTGGCGAGGTTGGCGGTGTCGTCCCAGTCGTCGCGGCTCGGCACGCCGTCCGTGAGGACGAACATCGTCGTCGCGCCCGCCGCCAGGTGCGTGAGCGGGTCGGTGCCGAACACGGACCGGCCGTCGCCGGCGCCCGTCATCGTGACGCCGAAGGCCGTCCGCAGCCCGCCGTGGAGGTTCGTCGTGCCGCGGTGCGAGGCCCGGCGCGCCGCGTCGAGGTCGCGGCACGCGGCGGTGACGTTCGTGCCCGTCGCCGGGACGAGCCCGGGCGTCGAGGCGAGCGTCCGCGCGTCCGAGCCGAACAGGACGACGCAGAAGGACAACGACGGCGGCAACGTGCGGAGCGAGGCCTTCGTCACCTCGGTCACGGCCTGGCGCGCGGTCTTGATGCGCGACCAGTCGATCGGGATGCTCGGCGTCACCGACGACCGGTCGGAGCGGCCCAGCGAGCGCAGCGCGTCGAGCGTCGCGGCGGGGAGCGGCTCGTCCATCGAGCCGGAGGCGTCGAGGAGGTACACGATCCGGTCGCCGGTGGCGTCGAGGTCGAAGAAACTCGCCGTCGCCCCCGCGGTGTGGCCGTCGTGCCGGTGGTCGGGATGGGCGTCGACGCGCTCGAGCAGCGACCGCCACACGAGCGGGTCCGTCGAGATCTCGTCGGTCTCGAACGCGCGGCCGAGCGCGCGGGCGATCTCGAGCTTCGTGCGGGCCTCGGGTGCCTGCGTCTCGACATACTCGGCGATCGCGAGGACGGCCGAGCGGAACGGCGGCGTCGAGGCGCGCCCCGGCTGCCCGCCGACCACCGCCGCCCAGGCCTCGACGAGCAGCGCGCCCGCCTTGCCCTCGCCCCACTGGCGGCGCACGGCCGCGGGCGCGAAGTCGAGCGCCTCCGGGTCGGCCCAGGCCCCGAGCGCGCGGATGGCGGCGGCGCGCAATTCCGGTCCGACGTCGGCCACGACCGCCGCGCGCGCCGCGGCCGGGTCGCGTTCGTACTCGCGCGCGAGCGCGCGATACCACAGCCAGACGTCGCTCGCCGCGGTGCTCGCGAGGCGCCAGTCGCGCAGCACGTCGAGCGCCGCGTCGGTGCGCGCGGCCGCGCACACCGTCGTCACGAGCAGCCCCCGCAGGGTCTCGTCCTTCTGCGCCTTGTAGGCCGCGACGATCCGCGCCGCCGCCTCCTTCGTCCCGGCCGCGCCGAGGTCGCGCCAACCGGCGACGAGGGTCGCGGGCGAGCCGGCCGCATCGCCCGCGACCGCGCGCGGCGGGGTCGGCGCGCCCATGGCGAGGCCCACGGCGAGCGCGCCGTAGAGAAGGCATCGACGGGGCGAGCGGATCGGCATCGGACCGGTGGTCATGGTAGCGCCCGCCCTGCCGCGGATCCTCCCCCTATCGGCAAGGCGGCGCCCGCACCGGACCCCCCTCCGGTCCCGAGCCGCGGCGTTCGTGCGCTGTCGGGCTGGCGGGGCCGGTGGGCGCGCGTCGGCACGACGGGCCCGAGCCCACGCGAGGACGCCCCCCGACGCCGGGTCGGGCGGCGTGGGGTGACACACGCCGTCCCGCGTCATCGGCGGGGCCGGCACACGCCGTCCACGCTCGTCCGTCGCGATCCATGCCGCGGCGACGGGCCGCGGTCGTCCGCGCGGCCTCCCGCGAACGCGCTCAGGCGCGTTCGTACGGCGTGAACAGCCGGCGGTACTCGTCGAGCGCCTGCCGGTCGGTCATCGACGCCAGGTGGTCGCAGACGGCGCGGGGCACGCCGACCTCGTCGGCCCACGCCTTCGTCGGCCGCTCGAGGGTCGCGGGGTCGCTCGTGTAGGCCTCGAAGATCTGGCGGAGGAACCGCCGCCCCTTCTGGGCCATCCGCACGAGCCGCGGGTGCCGGTAGAACCGCTCGTGGAGCCGGCGCGCGAGCGCGCGCTGGGCGCGCCCGAACGCGTCGGAGTACCCGACGAGCAGGTGCGGGTGCGCCCGCACGGCCTCGGGCGAGTCCACGCCGGACGCGCCGATCCGCGCCGCGGTGGCCGCCAGCAGGTCCGACACGCACGCGTCGAGGACCCGCTTCACCGCCGTCGACACCTGCAGCGGCCGCGGCAGGTCGGCGTGCTCGGCGACCACCCCGTCCCACGTCGCGCCCCAGAGCTCGGCCTCGCGCATCTCCTCGGGCGTGATGCAGCCCGCCGCGATCCCGTCGTCGAGGTCGTGCGACGTGTACGTGAGGTTGTCGCACACGTCCACGAGCTGCGCCTCGAGCAGCGGCCGGCAGCGCTCGAACCCGAGCGCGCGTTTGTCGCCCGGTGCGTGCATCGCGAACGCCTCGCGCACCTCGTACGTGAGGTTGAGGCCGCGGAACGACGCGTAGCGCCGCTCGAGCACGTCCACGTTGCGCAGGCCGTGCGCGTTGTGCTCGAAGCCGCCGTGGTCCTTCATCAGGTCGGCGAGGGCCGACTCGCCGGCGTGGCCGAACGGGCCGTGCCCGATGTCGTGGGAGAGCGCGATGGCCTCGGTGAGGTCCTCGTTGAGGCGGAGCGCCCGCGCGAGCGTGCGCGCGACCTGCGCGACCTCCATCGTGTGCGTGAGGCGCGTGCGGTACGAGTCGCCCTCGTGGTTGACGAAGACCTGCGTCTTGTACTCGAGCCGCCGGAACGCGGCGGCGTGGATCACGCGGTCGCGGTCGCGCATGTAGGCGGTGCGGAACGCGTGCTCGGGCTCGTCGTGCTGCCGCCCGCGGCTCGCCGCGACCTTCATCGCGAACGGCGCCAGCTCGCGCGCCTCGCGCTCCTCGATGGCGGCGCGCGAGAGCGACGCGAGGGGCGATCCAGGGTTCGGGGACGCGAGGCCCGGTGCGGTTCCGGTGGGCGACGAGCGGCGGCTGGGCTTGCGGGTCACGGGAGCATCGTAGCCCGGTCCATTCACGAGGGATGAGCCGCGACAGCGGCTGAACGATGTCCACCGGCCGGTTGGGGGCGATGGATGCGACCCGGGCGCGGCGCGGAGGCGACATTGCCGACCGGTCCGCGGAGCGGATGAAGGCCCGAGCTGGCGCAGGGCCTGGAAGGGAGGCCGTGTTCTTGCACCACGCCGAGGAGCATCCGCGCCGTGGCGCATGCGTTCGTGCCCGCCGGTGGCCTGCGGTACGCCCGGGTCGCAGCCGCGGCCCCAACCTCGTCCCCTCGTGCATGGGCCGGGCTAGGGATAGGAAGGTCGACGATCGGCCACCGGGCCTCGGGTCGGCGCGGGTTGCCGTCCGGGAGCACGGGGCGGGGAGCACCGGACGGGGAGCACGAAACCGGGGGCACGCGGGCGAACGACGGTTCAATGGCCGCGCCGTGGACCCGACGCCGCCCCCGCAACCGTCGCCCCCTCCTTCCTCGCCCAAGGGGCTGCTCGTGTTGCTCGGAATCCTGCTGCTCGTGGGGCTCGTCGCCGCGTGGGCCCTCGGCGACCTGTGGATGCGGTGGTTCCCGGGCGCGCCGAACCCGTAGGTCCTCGCCGGGCTCGCGACGGACACGCGTTCGTTCGTGGTTTGTTCGGTATCGGCGCACGGCCGGACGTGGCACGATCCGGGGGTCGTCGAAGGAGCCCCGAGGACCCGTGCGCCGCTTCGCCCCCCTGCTCGCGCTGCTCCTCCTCGGCGGCGCGGCGTTCCTCCTCCTGCGCCCGCGCGACGACGCGGCGGTCGTGGGCGACGCGGTGGACGACGCCGGGCCCGCGGCGACGCGCGCGCCGGGCGCGGTCACCCCGAACCTCGCGAGCGGCCCGGGGCGCCGTCCCGCGGCCATGGGCGGCGGCACGGGCGGCGCGGACGAGCTGCCCGCGGACGCGAGCGCGTCGGCCGAGGGGCCGCGCGTCGTCGGCGTCGTGCTCGACGACGCGACCGGCGAGCCGGTGAAGGGCGCGGTCGTCGTCGTGACCTCGGCGTCGAAGCCGTGCCCGTCGACGGTGCCCGCCGAAGTGTTCGAGTGGGGCTACGCGGTCGCGACGCCCGTCCGGGACGGCGACCGGAGCGCGCCGCGCGAGCGCGGGAAGGTGTCGACGGGCGAGGACGGCGCGTTCGCCCTGCCGTGGGACACCGGCCCCGCGGACCTCGTGGTGCGGAAGGCGGGCTGGCTCGTCGCGACCGCGTGCGCCGTCGCGGCCGACGCGCCGGTGACGGTCCGGCTGCGGAAGGGCGCCACGATCGCCGGCGTCGTGGTGACGCCGACCGGGGCGCCGATCGCCGGGGTCGAGGTGACCGCGCGGCCGCCCCGCGGGCTGCCGGAGACGCCCGGCCGCGTCGAGGCGGCGACGAGCGACGCGGAGGGGCGCTTCGCGGTCGAGGGCCTGCTGCCGGAGGCGTTCGACCTCCTGTTCCGCCACGCCGCGTACTTCGACGAGGCGAAGGCGGAGGTCGCCGCGGGGACCCGCGCGCTGCGGGTCGTGATGCGCCCGGCGTTCGTGGTGACGTTCCGCCTGACGACGGACGACCGCACGCGGCCGGAGTCGCCGACCGTCGAGTGGCGGCTCGCGGGGGGCGGGCCCGGCGAGATCGCGATGTTGCGGCCGGAACCCGCCCCGGCGCCCGCGCCCGGCACGGCGGCCCTGCCCCCGGAGATGCAGGCGGACGCGCCGCCGGCCGGCACGTTCGTCTACGAGCCGCTGAAGGTGCCCGCGGGCCGGCCCACCGCGACGTTCGTCGTGAAGGCGATCGGCTTCGAGCCGTGGACGTCGGAGCCCGTCGAGGTGCCGCCGGAGGGCGGCGCGACGACGCTCGACGTGCCGCTGCGCCGCGACCCGACCCTCGGCCGCGCGCGCATCGCCCTCGAGGACCGCGAGCACCGCCCGCTGTCGTTCGTCGGCGAGCAGTGCACCGTCTCGCTCGGCCGCCGCGACGGCAAGCCGGTGCCGGCCGGGGTCGTCATGCTCCCGCGCGAGGCCGTGGAGTTCCCGGCCCTGGTCGGCGGGCCGTGGCGGTTCGTGGTGCGGTGCCCGCGGTTCGCGCCGGCGACCGTCGACCTCGACGTGCGGGCCGCGGGCGACACCGAGGGCCTCGCCGTCCTGTCGCCCGCCGCGCGGCTCAAGGTGCGGTTCTTCGCGACCGAACCCCTGCTCGTGAAGTTCCGGCTCGTCGCGGGCGACGAGATCGCCCGGCCGTTCGTCGAGAAGCCGGCGGGCGCGGCCGGCGCCGACGGGCCGCCCGAGGAGGCCGGTGAGGAGCAGACGACCGCCGCGGGCCAGGAGGGCCTCGTCCTGACGGGCCTCGCGGCGGGACGGTACACGATCGAGGGGATCGGCCCGGAGGTCGCGGTGCCGCCCACCCCGGTGGACCTCGTCGAGGGCGAGACCAAGGACGTCGAGATCACCGTCACGCGGAGGTGATGCCGCCTCCCGACGGCGTAGGATCACCCCCCATGCGCAGCGCCCGCCCCCTCCACGTCCTGTTGGCCGCCGTCGTCGCGTCGTGGTGCGCCGCGCGCGCCTCGAGCGCCGACGTGCCGCCGCCGCCCGCGCCGCCCCCCTCGCCGTCGCCGGCCCCGGCGCCCACGAAGGGCCCGAAGCTGGTGATCGACCGGCTCGCCCACGACTACGGGGTGGTCCGCCAGACCGAGAAACACGAGACGACGTTCACGATCACGAACGCGGGCGACGCGCCGCTCCACCCCATCGCGCGCGGCGAGTGCAGCTGCGTGCAGGCCAAGCTGTCCCGCTCCGAGGTGCCGCCGGGCGAGACGGCCACGCTGACGGTCGTGTTCGAGACGTACCGGTTCGTCGGCCCCATGACGAAGTCGCTGCGCGTCCGGTCCGACGACCCGGCGGCCGCGGAGGTCGCCCTCCAGCTGAAGATCGACATCTCGGCCGGGGTGGTGCTCCAGCCGCAGAACTTCTTCTTCAACATGGTGCTGACCGGCACGAAGCCGACCTCCACCATCGAGGTGAAGTGGAAGGAGGGCGTCGGCGAGCCCTTCAAGATCCTCGACGTCGTGGGCACGGGCATGACGCCCGCGACCGTGAAGCCGGAGTTCTCCGTCGAGCCGTTCGAGGCCGCGCCGTGGAAGGGCTACCGCGTCACGATGTCGTTCGCCGAGGCACCCCCCGTGGGCCTCGTCAGCGGCACGGCGGTCATCCGCACGGACGACCCGCGCACGCCCAAGGTGCAGGCCCTCATCGGCGGGGCGGTCTCGGCGAAGGTGAACATCGCGCTGCTCAAGCCCTCGTTCGGCGTGGTGACCGAGGGCAAGGCGGCGAACCTGATCGTCCATGTGCGGCCGTTCGAGCCGAAGATCGTGCTGGGCAAGGTCTCCGCGCGCTCCCGCACCGGCGCCGTGAAGGTCGAGCTCAAGCCCGACCCCACGTTCCCGGGCGAGTACAACCTCGAGCTCGAGCTCCCGGCCGACACGAAGGCCGGCGCGGTCGAGGACGTCGTGGAGCTGCGCACCGAGGTCCCGGGCGAGGAGCTGGTCGAGCTGCCGGTGACCGCGTCGGTGACGCCGAAGACGCCGCCGAAGTGACCGCCGCGGGGCGCGCGCCGCGCGACGCGCGCGGTCAGGGCGGCGCCTGCCACCCCGGGCGCGCGAGCGTCGCCCGCACGAGCGCCCGCAGCGCGGGATCCTCCGCGTGGGCCGCGACGGCGGCGCGCTCCGCGGGCGTCGGCGACGTCTGGCGCGCGAGCCCGTGGACGGCGGCCAGGCGCACGTCGGCCGCGGGGTCGTCCGCGGCCGAGAGGAACGCGGCGCGGGCGCGGGTGTCGTCGGGCGCGATCACGGCGAGGGACCGCAAGGCCCGGGCGCGCGCGTCGGTCACGGCCGCGTCCGGAGCCGCGGCGATCCGCAGCAGCGCCGGGACCGCCGGCGCCGCCGCGGCGCCGAGGCGCCACGCGCCGCTCACGACGCGCACCGCCGACGCGCGCACCGCGGGGTCGGGGTCGTCGGTCGCGCGCGCGAGCGCCTTGAGGACGGGCCCGGGCCACGCGGACGCGCCGTCGAGCCCCGCGACGATCGCGGCCCGGACCGCCGGCCGCGGGTCCTCCAGCGTCGCGGCCATCGCGGCCGCCGCGGACGCCGGCGCCGTCGCGCTCACGCGGACGAGCGCGTCCGCGGCCCGGGCCGCCGCGGCCTCGTCGGGGTCGCGCGCCAGCTCGCGCAGCGGCTCCACGAGCGGCGTCGGGTCGTCCGCGGCGCCGAGGGCCGACACCCACGCGTCGCGCTCGGCCGCAGTGCCCCGCACCAGCCGCTCCGCGGCGTAGGCCACGACCGCGTCGCCGCCGACGGCCGCGAGGCCCTGCGCGAACGCGGGGCGCGCCTCGTCGGCCTGCGCGCGCGCGAGCTCGACGAGCTGCGCGCCCGCCCCGCGGGCGCGCGGGCCTTGCGTCGCGAACACCCCGAGCACGTGCTGGGCGGACGGGGCGTCCGCGCGCGCGTCGCGCAGCAGGCGCTCGGTCAGGGCGTCGCCCAGGGCCGGCGCTCGCGCGGCCACGGCCCACCACCGGCCGCGTTCGCCCGCGGGCACCTCGTCGAGCCGCGCGAGCACGAACGCGGCGAACGCCGGTCCCGCGTCGCGGAAGTC
>JAEUHO010000364.1 GCA_016795345.1 Planctomycetia bacterium
GTCGTGGTGGGCACGCGCGGCGCCCGCCGCGGTCAAGGGGTAGGTCGCCGAGATCGTCGGCGTCACCGTGCCGGCCGCCGCGCGCTCGACGAGCGTCGCGAGGCCGCGGGCGAGGAGGTCGCGCTCCTCCCAGAGCCGGGCGAGGTTGAGCCCGAACACGCCGGCGTTCTTCGTCATCAGCGTGATCGGGTTGACCTTGTGCTTGCCGAGGATCGACGTGACCGCGTGCCAGAGGTTGCGCTTCTTGCCCGTCACCAGGTCGGAGAACCCGAAGCAGACGATCCGGCCGAGCGGCGCCAGGAGGCGCAACCCCTTCTCGAAGGAGTCGGGCCCGAGGGAGTCGAGGATCAGGTGCATGCCGTGGCCGCGCGTCGCCGCGCGGAGCTCGACCTCGTAGTCGGCGGTGCGGTAGTTCACCGCCTTCACGACGCCCCGCGCCTCGAGCATCCGGCACTTCTCGTCGCTGCCGGCGGTGGCGTAGAGCTCGAGGCCCTGCCCGCGCGCGAGGTCGAGCGTCGCCATCCCGACGCCGCCCGCGCCGCCGTGGACGAGGACGCGCTCGCCCGCCTTCGCGTTGCCGACGTGCAGGAGGGCCAGGTAGGCCGTGAGGTAGTTCACGGGCAGCGCCGCCGCGACCGTGAACGACACTGTCGGGGGCAGGACGGCGACGGTGTACGAGGGCGTGCGGACGCGGTCCGCGTACCCCCAGAACCGCGTCGCCGCCACGACGCGCGCGCCCGGCACGATCGGCGGCTCGACCCTCGCGCCCACCTCCTCCACCACCCCGGCGACCTCGTACCCCGGCGCGTAGGGCAGCTCCTTCGGCGCGTCGGGGTAGAGCCCCACCCGCGCCATCAGGTCCGCGAAGTTGACGCCCGAGGCCTCGACGCGGATCCGCACGTCCTTCGGGGCGAGGTGCCGGTCGGGCAGCTCCCGCTCCTCGAACACCTCGGGCGGTCCGTTGCGGGGGATGACGATGGCGCGCATGCGAGGAGCATACGGGCGGGGCGATGGGGGGGCCTTACGCGGCCGATGGGGGCCATGGTACGAGAGGGGGCCGGAGGCGCATCGTGGACCGCCGCAACATGTACCTGGCGTTGCTGCTCTTCGCGGCGACGATCCTCACGGTCTGGGCGCTCGGCCTCCTCCTGTGGCCGTTCATCGTGCCGATCGCGTGGGCGATGTGCCTCGCCACCGTCACGGGCGGGACGTACCGCCGGCTCGCGTCGCGGCTCGGGCGGCCCCGCCTCGCCGCGACGGTGGTCACCCTCGGGGTGGCGGTGTTCGTCGTGGCGCCCCTCGTGGTCGTCGGCGCCGCCGTGGCGCAGCAGGCGGTCGCGTTGTCGCGCGCGGTCGAGACCGGGCGCAAGCCCGCGGCGCCCGCGCCCGCGCCCGCGACGCCCGCGACGCCGGGCGCCCCGTCCGCCGCGCCGGCCGCGCCCGCGGCGGACCGGTGGGAGACCTTCTTCGCGGAGCACCCGAGCCTCGACGAGATCCGCGTGAAGGTGGACCGTCAGCTCGCGTCGTTCGACACGAACCTCCGCGGCGTCGCCGACGCCGCGACGGCCGAGCTGGGCCAGCCCTTCGCGCGCGGCGCGGTGGGCTTCGTCTACGGGTTCGCGACGATCCTCTTCGGCTTCCTCATCATGCTCGCGACGTTGTTCGTGCTGCTGCGCGACGGTGACGCGATCCGCCAGATCGTCGTGGACATGCTCCCGATGCCCGAGGCGGACACGAAGGACATCCTCGAGACGCTGCGCTCGACGGCGTACGCCGCCATCGTCGGCGGCCTCGCGACCTCCGCGATCCAGGGCACCCTCGGCGGCCTCGCGTTCTGGGTCACCGGCGTCTCGTCGCCCGTGTTGTGGGGCTTCGTGATGGGCGTGTTGTCGCTGCTGCCCGTCGGCGGCTCCGCCTTCGTCTGGGCGCCGGTGGCCGCCTACTTCCTCGCGACCGGGTCGCCCGTGCAGGGCTGGTTCCTCGTCGTGTTCGGGCTCGTCGTGATCGGCTCGTCGGACAACCTGCTGCGCCCCTGGCTCATCCGCAAGGCGGGCGCGGCCGGCGTGCACCCGCTGCTGCTCTTCTTCGGCGTGTTCTCCGGTATCGGGCTCTTCGGCGCGAGCGGGATCGTGTTCGGGCCGCTGCTCGCCGCGTTCGTGTTGTCCGTGATCCGGATCTACCGCCAGCACTTCGGCCGCACCGCGGCGGCGCGCAAGGCGGCCCGCGGGGCCGGGCCCGACGGCGGCGCCACGGCCGCGCCGCGCCCCTGACCGTCGGCGCCCGGCGCCCTCCGGGACCGCGGCCACCGGCTCCGGGACGCGAGGCCCGCTCGCCGGCCGTGCCGGCCACCGGGCCTCGCGTCCCGGCGCGCGCGACGGGACGCGGCGCCGATCGCCGCGTCGCTCGCCGCGTCGTGCGGG
>JAEUHO010000386.1 GCA_016795345.1 Planctomycetia bacterium
CTCTCTGCGGGTCGGTTGCTGTGTTTCAGCAACCTCCTCAGTCGGCCGAGGGCTGGGCCCCCTGCACTCCCAGGCGCCCTAAGTCACTGGCATTGGGGTCGTAGCCCTTCGTCTCGCCGTCGACACCGAGACAACGGGGTCGTAGCCCTTCGTCTCGCTGTCGACACCGAGACAACGGGGTCGTAGCCCTTCGTCTCGCTGTCGACACCGATACAACGGAGTCGTGGAACGACGGGGTCGTGGCCCCTGGTACCAGGATCCCCCGGTCAGGGGAAGCGGAGCGTCACGTCGACCACGCCCCCGGGGACGGTCTGGGACGCGTCGAGGAGGACGGGCGTTGCGTGCCCCCGCGCGCCGTCGAGGAATCCCGTGACCTGGCACGCCTCGCCCGGGAACACGGTGACGTCGCGCCGTCCGGCGGAGTCGGCCGTCACGCTGCAGTACGGCGAGGGCTCGGCATCGCCCCCCGCCGGCGACGGACGCGCCACCCACACCGTCGCCCGGGCAGCCGGCTTCCCGTCGCGATCGAGCGCCAGCACCCGCACGGTCGTCGCGGGCCGCCAGTCGTCGAACTGCGCCTCCAGCACGGCGTCCTTCACGACGTCGTCGAACTGTCGCGGACCCGCGACGTAGCCGTTCGCGAGCGAGAAGATCCGCGTCGGCTCGGGTCCCGAAGAGACCGCCAGCGGCATCTGCAGCGACGGCTCCGAGCGGACAGGCATCCCGCCGAGCAGCAACGCCTCGCCGCGGAACGCGACGAAGTTCACTCGCAGGGCCGCGGCGGAGACGCCCGGCGGCAGGGCCGCCCGAATCGAGACGCGCGCGACGTCCGGCGGCGGCGGCCGACGATCCACGGCCAGGGAGACCTCCCGCAGGAAGTTCGCCTTCGCGGGGACCCAGTGCCAGTGGGCCCTGCGGTACTTCGGCGTCGAGGGGTTCCCGTCCCACGACACCGTCGCCGACCACTGCGCCGCCGCGTCCGGGAGGCCGCGGAACACCGTCGGTCGCCCCAGTTCCATCGACGTCTAGAACAGGCAGCTCTCCGGCGGGTCCGTCTCGCGCAGGAAGAACGACGCCATGACGTCCGCCCGCGTGCCCGGTGGAGCCGGTCGCTCCGGCAGGAGCACCACGGTCATCACCTCGCCCCCGTCGGGCGTCACGTCGCCGACGTCCACGCGCGCGTCGTCGGGCACGACCACGCGGATCGCGGCGAACCGCACCTCGGCGAGCTCCGGGATCTCGGCGGCGATGAGCAGGATCCCCGGTCCCGGGCGGAGCCCCGGTCGATCGAACACCGGCGCCGTATCCGAGACCGTCGCGACGTCCTGCACCATCGGCCCCTGCTGGAGGAAGACGCGCGCCGTGAACGGCCGTTCGACGCGCACGCGTCCCCGCACGCCGGAAGGCAGCGGGAAGCGCAGGGTGACGTGCGGCCGGCCACCGCGCCCGACCTCGTCGATCGTCGTCAGAGCCGGATCGAGCCCGGGTGCCGTCGCGGACACGACCAGCGATTCGCCGGTCGGGACGTCGGCGAAGGTGAACTCGCCGCGGTTGTCGGCCGACGTCCGCCCGAGGACCTCCCCGTCCGCCGCGGACGCCCGCGCCAACACGACCGCCGCGCCGGGAACCGGGCTCCCGGCGGCGTCCAGCACGCGCCCGCGCACCTGCGGCGAGCGCACCTGCCCGAGCCCCTCGCCGCCCGCGCGCGGCCCCACCGCGGTCTCACCGGACGATCCGAGGACCGGCGGCGGGGTCGTCGATCGCTCCGACGGATCGCGGGGGTCGGGGCCCTCGTCGGCCACCGGGCCTTGCGTCCCGAGGAGCACGACCGCGGCCCCCACCGCTACGACGACCGCGAACGCCGCGAGGACGCTCGCGAGCGGACGCATCCGGCCCCGGTCCCCCACGGTCCACCTCCGTCGGCGGCCCGAGGCCGCCCGCGTCTACGGCCCCGTCGCGCCCCGCAGGAACGTCGCCGTCACGACGTTGCCCGGCGCGCTCGTGGCGAGGTCCACGCCCTGCACGCCCGCGGTCGCGCCGTCGAGGTCCACCTGCGTGACGTTGTCGTCCTGCCACTCGTAGATGCAGAGGATCGTCGAGCCGCCGCCGATCGCGAACGCGAGCACCGTCGTGAGGCCCGGGTCGGCGACGAGCGCGGAGACCGTCGAGCTGCCCATGGGCGTCCCGCCGACGTCGTCGATCACGTCGCGCGCGATGCCGTCGCCGATCTCCGACGTGTCGGAGCGCACGATGCCCTCGAGGTCGACGTAGCTCTCGAGGCCCTGCAGGAAGTACCGCTCGTCGGGCGTGAGCAGCGACGAGACGGGCGCCTGGGTGAACTCCTGCTCGCGCGCGTCGAACGTGCCGTAGCCGTCCGGGTCGATCACGAGCAGGCCCGCGTTGGGCTCGTCGGCGAGCGTCATCCAGATGCGGTCCGTCTCGATGCCGAACGAGAGGTCGCCCGCGCCGTCGGCGAGGACGGCGGACGTGCCGGCGCCCGTCCGCACGTCGAGCTCGGTGAAGGTCGCGAGGTCCACGACGGAGAGCGTGCCGCCGCCGGCGCCGTCGTCCTGCGCGACGTAGAGGCGGTTGCGCACGGGGTCCACCGTCGGGCGGCGCGCGACGAGGAGCGACGTCGAGACGTCGGTCGCGAGCTCGAGCGACGGCAGGATCTCGGCCCGCGTGGCGGTGTCGATGCGATGGACGCGCATGCGGTTCGTGCCGCGGTCCACCGTCGTCGCGTAGAGCGTGCGCGCGTCCACCGCGATCGCGAGCCCGAGCGCCACGCGCTCGCCGGTCTCGCCCGCGAGCGGCACCGTCGTCGTCGTGGCCGCGCCCGGCGTGAACCAGCCGAGGAGGTCGTCGCCCGCGCCGGCCTTCTCGAGCCACACGAACACCTCGTCGTCGCCCCCCTGCAGCACCGCCGGCGTGTGCCCGACGAGCGGGACCGTCGTGGAGATCGCGGAACCGTCGCCCGACGACAGCTCGTGGATCGCGCCGCCGGCGACGCCGACGAACACGTTCGGACGGGGCCCGAGCGTGACGTGCATGTCGCGCTCGTCCTCCATGTAGTGGTCGTCGTCGTTGACGACCGCGCCCTCGCGGACGATCACGCGATGGCGGGCGCCGGGGACCCACCGGCCGCCCTCGGTGACGATCAGCACCGCGTGGTCGTCGGCCGGGTCGGGCACGACCTTCGCCTCGATGCTGTCGCCGTTCACCTCGACCGCGCACGCCGTCTCGTTCAGCACGCGCACCCGGTCGTCGTAGGTGACCCGGACGGCGTTCAGCCACCCCGGGAGGACCGTGTTGTCGGCGGGGAAGAAGCTGACGACCTCCGGCCGGTTCTGCTTCTCGATCCCCCCTCCGCCGCAGCCGGCGACGGCGAGCGGGGCGAGGACCACGGCGAGGGCGGAGGCGAGGGCGGGGAGTCTCACCCCGGCAGGATACCGGCCCGTCGGCCGCGACCGTCGCGGGGACGGCACGGGGCCCCGGTCGCCCCGCCGCGGCACCGTTCGAGGGCGGTCAGGGGGTCGGGACCGCGAGGCCCGGCGGCCGGCGGCGCCGGTTCCGCCATTTCAGGACCGGCACCGAGGGCGGAACCGGCACGGGCGGCGGGTACGACCGGTTGCGGTCGCCGGCGCGGGAACGCAAGGCCCGGTGGTCGCGCGGTCCGGTTCCGCCAATTCACGACCGGCACCGAGGGGCGGAACCGGCACGGGGGCCCGCGGGAGCGTCCCCGTGCGCGGCTACCCTCCGCCCAACGTGATCTCCTCCACCGCGCTCGAGATCGAGCGGGATCGGGCCCTGGCGGCCGTCGGCCGCGTGCTGTCGATCGATGGCTGGCCCCGCGTGCCCGTCCGCTGGAACCGCCGCCTGCGGCGCGCGGGCCGGGCGGTCATCGAGCGACGGGGGCCGGTGACGACGGCGGCGATCGAGCTCTCGCCGGCCTACTTCGAGGTCTACCCCGACGACCTCGGCGGGATCCTGGTCCACGAGGCCGTCCACGTGGGCCTCGCCCTCCTCCGGCGCGACTTCGGTCACGGCCCCGCGTTCCGCCGGGCCTGCCTCACGGCCGGGGGGCGGCTCCACAGCCGCCCGATGCCCGGCCGCGTGTGGCAGTACCGTTGCCCCGTCTGCGAGGCGACCCTGGAGCGGCGACGGCGCCCGAGCGGCGACCGCTGGTGCGCGCCGTGCGCCGCGCAGGCCGACCGCGCGGGCGCCCCGATGTTCACGGCGGAACGCGCCCTGATCCTCGTCGGGATGCGATTCTCTGCGGGGGATGCGGGGGTCGCCCCCCCGCGTCCGGCCGCGTCCGTTGACAAGGCCTGGCCCGTGTGATGCCGTTCGGTTCGGTCCTCGGTCCTGGGAGCCCGCGATGCCCCGTCTCCGCTGGTTCGTCGCCGCCCTCGCGGCCCTCGTCGTCCCCGCGGTCGTGTGCGCGGAGGTCGCCGAAGCCGGTCCCCGCCGGGTGATCCCGGAGGTGGTGGACCTGCCGCAGGCGCAGGCCGAGAGCTACCTCCAGGCGGCGGGCTTCCGCGCGCGCGCGGTCCCGTCGGCTTCGCCGGGACCGCGGGGCACCGTGGCGGCGCAGTCGCCCGGCGGCTTCTGGTACGCCGAGACGGGCACCGAGGTCACGATCGAGGTCCGCGGGCTCGCGGCGGGCACCCCCCCGCCGGGCCCGTCGGTCCCCGGCCCGGTGCCGCCCGGCCCCGGGTTGCCCCCGGCCGCCGACGTGCCGGTCCTGCCGACGGTCGTCGGACGCACCGAGAACGAGGCCCTCGACGCGTTGACCGCGTGGAGCGTCAAGGTCGTCTACGTCGCGAGCGCGCCCGGCAGCGAGGGCCGCGTCACGTCGATGTCGCCCAACGGCGGCACGCCGCTGGCGCGCAACCAGGTCGTGACGCTGTCCGTCGGCTCCGCGGGCGCGCCGCCCGCGGGCGCGTCCGTCGTCCCCAACGTCGTCGGCATGACCGCCGATGCCGCGAACGCCGCGCTCAAGGCCGCCCGCCTCGTCCCGCTCCTCAACACGGTCCCCGCCGACGCGGCCGCCGCCGGTCGCGTCGTCTCGCAGGAGCCGGCCGCCGGGATCGTCGTCGCCCGCGACAGCAACGTCGTCGTGAACGTCGGCGCGGGCGCGCCGTCGGCGCTGCTCGAGGCCGAGGTCCCCGACCTCCGCCGGCTCTCCGAGGTCGAGGCTCGCTCGCGGCTCGCCGCCGCGGGCCTCTCCGTCACGGTGCTCGACCGGCTCGCCGGCGCGACCGACGCGAACCTCGTCGTGGACCAGGCGCCCGCCGCCGGCACCCGCGTCTCGCGGGGCGCCAACGTCAACGTGACCGTCGGCCGCATCCTCATGCTCCCCATCCGCGTCCCCGAGGTGCTGAACGCCGAGGCCGACGCCGCGGAGCGCACGCTGAAGGACCTCGGCTTCGTCGTCGAGCGCGGCACCGCGCTCTCGCTCCCGGGCAGCCAGGGCCGCGTCATCGGCCAGGAGCCGGGCGGCGGCGCGACCGCCACGCGCGGCTCCGTCGTCCGCATCGTCGTCGGCGCGACGAACACGATCCAGACCGTGCCCGTGCCCGACGTGACCGGCATGACCGAGGCCGTGGCGACGCAGCGCCTGCGCGCCGACGGCTTCGTCGTCGCCCGCGCCACGATCCCCGGCACGCCCAACGAGGCGGGCCTCGTCCGCGGCACGCAGCCGACCGCGCGCACGCCGCTCGCGCGCGGCGCGCAGGTCACCCTCGTCGTCGCCGAGGCGCCCGCCCCGCCGGTCGCCCCGCCGCTGCCGAACTACGTCGGCATGGACGTCGCGTCGGCCCAGGGCGACCTCGCGGCGCGCGGCATGCAGGTCGCGATCACGTACGTGTCGTCGCTCCCCGAGGGCCGCGTGGTCGCGCAGAACCCGCCGGCGGCCACGCCGCTCGGCCGCGGCGCCGCCGTCACGTTGACGGTCTCGCGCGCGCCGACGCTCGGCGCGGTGATGCTCATCGACCCCGCGCCGTCCGCGTCGCTGCCGAAGAACTACGGCGTCGTCTTCCGCTGGACGCCGGTCCCCGAGGCCGAGGACTACGAGTTCGAGATCTTCAAGGCGAAGGACGACACGTGGGTCGTCGCCGACCACGACATCGAGCGCAAGGCCGAGAAGCGCCCCTCGCGCGTCCGGACGGGCACGTACCAGTGGCACGTCCGCGCCCGCCGGGCCAACGGCACGATCACGGGCCCCTGGAGCGAGTTCCGCCGCCTGACGATCTACTGATCGCTCGAGGGACCGCGGCGGGCCACGCGCCAGTTCCCCCGGACTCCGCGAACGCTCCCCCTCTCCCGGGACCGCGAGGCCCGGCGGCCGGCGGGCCATCGATCCGCCAATGAACGACCGGCATCTATTGGCGGATCCGTCGGGACCGAAGCGCACGGACGCCGCGAACGCTCCCCCCTCCCCGGACCGCGCACGGCCGCCCCGCCGCGATCACTTCGGCAGGGGCCCATCGACGATCTCATAGGCGACACCGTCGAGCACGAACAGGACGCGCGGGCCGAGCGCGAGCACCCGGGCCACGGCGCCGCCCTTCTCGACGAGGGCGAAGTACGCGGCCGAGAACGCCTCGATCCGCTTCGGCGCGAGCTTCTGGTCCCACGCGGTGTCCACCCAGCGGCCGGCGGCGTCGCGTCGGAAGGTGCGCGCGTCCACGACGCGGACGGTGCCGACGGGCTCGTCCTCCGCTGCCGACGAGCGCTTGCGATCGCGCAGCGCGCGCGAGGTGGCGGTCGGGTCCGGGGCCGGCGGCGGCGGCGGCGTCCACCCGCCCGACGGCGTGGTCGGCGCCGGCGGCGTGGTCGGCACCGCGGGAGCGTCCGGAGGCGGAGGCGACGGGTCGGTGGGCTCCCGCATGCCCGGCGGGACGGGCCCGGGCAGGCTCCCCCTCGGCCGAGGGACGTGCAGCCCCGGCTCGACGACCAGTGCCGACGTATACGGCGTGACGATCGCGTACCGCGTGCCGAGCTCCGTCACCTCGCGGACCAGTTCCTCGTCCTCGCCGTTCAGCCGGATGGCGTCGAGGAGGTACGCGACCTTCCGCTGCGCGTGGAGGCGCTCGAGGTACGCCGGGCCGGGCGTGTCCCGGAAGGTCGCGGTGAACGTGTGCGTGACCGGTTGACGGTCGGCCGTCGCGGTGACGCGAACCGTCCCCGGGCCGCCGGCGGGGTACCGGCCGAACACGACCACTTGCTCGCCCGCGAAGAGCGTCGGGATCCGCGACGGGTAGACGTCGTGGACGCCGGCCCCGAAGTCGAGCACGACGTCCGTCAGCACCGGGTGCGACGTCTTCGCGTAGAAGCGGCCGGTCGCGCGCTCGAGGTCCGCGCCGTCCGCGACGTACTCGCGGGCGCCGCCAGTCGCCTCGGCGATCCGATCGAGCAGCGCGACGTCGACGTCCACGCCGACGCCGAACGTGTAGACGCGCGCGCGGCCCCCGTCGAGCCCCTGCGCGCGCTCGAGGACCGCGTTCGCGGTCACCGAGCCCACGGACGGCCGCCCGTCGGTGACGAGGACGACGATCGCCAGGCGCCCGGGCCTCGCGTACCGGAGCCCCGCCATCAGCCCGCCCTCGAGGTCGGTCGCACCCGAGGCCTTCCTCGCCTCGAGCCAGCGGCGTGCCGCCTGACGCGGCGCGGGCGCGGCGTCACGCAGCGCCGGCGCGAACCGCTCGACGCCGCTCGCGAACGTCACGAGCGCGAACGCGTCCGCGGCGCCGAGGGCGTCGAGGCCGGCCGCGACGGCGCGGCGCGCCATCGTGAACTTCGCGCCGGACATCGACGAGCTCGTGTCGAGCACGAAGATGACGTCCTTCGGCACCGGCACGGCGCGCTCGAGGGGCGGCGGCGTCAGCACGGCGACGAACGTCCCGTCGGCGCCGTCGGGCTTGTGCGACAGAACGGAGAGGCCGAGGCCGGCGCCGGAGCCGAGGAACAGCACGAAGTCGCGATCCGCCTTGGCGCCGGCGCGCGACCACGTCACCTTCGCGGCCTGGGGGCCGTCACGGACGACGTCCACGGGGTGCGAGGGGCTGTAGACGGCCTTCAGCTCCTGCGACGCGTGGACGTCGACGGCCACCGACACCTCGGCGACCTCCGCGCCGCCGAGCCGGCTCGTGGCGAGCGGATAGCGGAGCTCCAGCACGTCGCCGTCGTCCGTGAGGACCTGCTGGTACGAGAGTTTCACGCGGACGTCGCCGCGCGCGGGGATCGGGAAGACGTGCGCGCGGTAGAGCCCGCGGCCGACGTACTCGAGCAGGGCGGGGTCCTGACGCCGCCGGACGATGCCTTCGTACACTGCGCGCGCGGCGTCCGCGGCGAGCACCTCGCCCTCGACGACGCGTCCGCCCATCGTCATCGAGAAACGCGACACGGCCGCGCCCTCGGGCAACGGGAACAGGTAGACGCCCTCGAGCTCGACGGTGTCCTGGTTCCGGAAAACCTGCTCGACGTCCACGTCGGCGAGGCGGTCCACCACGTGCGCGTGGACGCGATGCGCGACGAGCGACACCGGCGACGGCCCCGTCCGGGTCCCGCCCGCGTGGGACTCGACCACGATCCCGTTGGCCTGCGCGGCGCCGGCCGCCGCGACGGCCGCTCCGACGGCCACGCACAGCGACCCCGTACGACGCACGAACCACGCGAGGAGACGACGCATGGAGCACCTCCGACGCCGGTCGGAGAGCAAGCCCCGTTCCCGCGCGCAACTCGTTGTGGCGTCACGAATCGCGTGCGCGAACGGCGCGGCGCCGCCGCTCCGCGTCACCTCCGGGTGACGGAGTCCCGCCCGTCGGGGTCCGGCCCCCATGGACGGCTCGGCGGCCGGCCATCGATCCGCCAATCATCGACCGGCATGTATTGGCGCAGCCCGCGAGTCCCACGGCGGATCGCCTCGACCCCGGGCCCGCTCCCCCTCACCCGGGACCGCGAGGCCCGGCGGCCGGCGGGCCTCGCGGTCCCGGGGTTTGCCGGCCGAAGACGCGCCATTTGGTGTCCGGCACCATCTGGCGCGTTTGGTAGCGGCCGCCCGCCGGTCGCAGACGCGCCATTCGGTGTCCGGCACCATCTGGCGCGTTTGGAGGATGTCCGTCAGGACGCGCGGCGAGGACGCGGAGGGGGCGCCGCGGGATCGGCGTCGTGCACGAGGTCGCCGCCGGGCGCGGAACGGACCTCGACCGAGTCCGCCGACAGCACGCGGTCGCCGCCCGCGCGCTTCGCGACCAGGAGCGCGCCGTCGGCGAGGAACACCAGCGTGTCGGGGCCGTGATCGAGCTCGAGGTCGGCGCTCGTCGCGAGGCCGCACGTCGCCCCGAGGCGCGTCGCGCCGTCGGGCCCGACCGCCATGCGCCGCACGCGGTCGCGGATGCGGTCCGCCGCCTGCCGGGCCGACTCCGCGTCGGTGTTCGGCAGCAGCACGCAGAACTCGTCGCCGCCGTACCGGGCGAGGATGTCCGAGTCGCGGACCGCGACGCGGAGCTCCGCCGCGACGGCGCGCAGGACCTCGTCGCCGGCGCCGTGGCCCCAGACGTCGTTGACCCGCTTGAACCCGTCGAGGTCGATCATCAGCACCGACAGCGGGCTGCCGTACCGGCGGGCCCGCGCGACCTCGCGCTCGAGCGCGTCGTGCAGGTACGCCCGGTTGAAGAGCGTCGTCAGCGGGTCCACGAACGCCTGCTGGGCCAACATGCGGTTGGCCTCGCGGAGGCTCTCCTCGAGCGCCAGGTGGTCGGTGAGGTCCAGGAGGACGACCACCGACCCGGCGACGGCCTCGCCCGACCGCGCGAGCGGCGCGAGCCCGACGCGCACCGGGACGCGCGTGCCCCCGCCGACGAGGGTCGCGTCCCCCGTGAACTCCGCCCGACCCCGGGTCGCGAGGACGAACCGCTCGCGCGCGTCGTCGTCGCCCGCCGGGAGGAGGATGTCGGTGAGCAGCGTGCCCCGGGGGTCGCGGGGGGCGCCGCCTGCCACGCGGGCGAACGCCGCGTTGGCCCGGAGCACCCGGCCGTCGCCGTCCGAGACGAGGATCGCGGCGGCCGCCGCCCCGAGGGCCACGTGGGAACGGACGGCCTCGACGGCCGCGGCGCGCCGCTCCACCGCGAGCTCGAGGCGCGCGGCGAGCCCCTCCGGCGGCGTGGCCGCCGAGAGGACCGCCACGGGCTCGGCCCGCAGGACGGCGGACGGGACGGCCCGGCCGTCCTCGACGAGGACGAGCGGGAGGCCGCTCTCGCGCGCGGCGCGGGCGGCATCGCCGGGGGTTCCGGCGGTCAGGGCGACGACGTCCGCCGGGGGGACCCCGGCGGCGGCCCGGCGCACCTCATCGGCGCTTCGGACCGGGGCGACCCGGCAGCCCGCGCCCTGGAACATGCGGGTGAGCACGTCCGCGCGGCGGCCATCGGTCTCGATCAGGAGGACGATCACGTGGATCCCTAGCGACCCCCGATGCTGAGCATAGCCCGGTATCAGGGTCCGACCATGGAGTTTGTGTCGGCGGCGCCGGCCGGACCGCCGGTCCTCGCCGCTACGCGACCACCGAGTACCCGCCGTCCACCACGACGGTCTGCCCGACGATCATCTGGGACAGCGGGCTCACGAGCCACAACACGGCGTCCGCGACGTCCTTCGGCTCGACGAGCCGGCCGGCCGGGGTCCGCCGGGCGCTCTCGCTGAGCATCTGCTCGCGGTTGGGGAAGTGCTTGAGCGCGTCGGTGTCGACGACGCCGGCGGAGATCGCGTTCACGCGGACGCCCCGCGGCGCCAGCTCGACCGCCAGGTGGCGCACGAGGCTCTCGAGGGCCGCCTTGCTCGCCCCGACCGCCGCGTAGTTCGGGATCGCGCGGATCGCGCCGAGGCTCGAGACGGCGATCACGTGGCCGCCCTTCTCGCCCATGAGCGCCACGGCCTGCTGCGCGAGGGGCAGGAGGGCCGCGGCGTTGATCGCCATCGTCCAGTCCCAGTGCTTCGGCGTGAGCTCGAGCGCGGGCTTGATGACGCCCGACGCCGCGTTCGAGACGAGGATATCGAGGCTGCCGAAGCCCTCGCGGATCGCCGCGAAGATGTCGGCGTGCGTCTCGGGGTCGGCGACGTTCCCCTTGACGAGCAGCGCCTGGCGGCCCGTCGCCCGGACCGCGTCCGCGGTCTCCTGGGCGGGCACCTTGTTCCGGAGGTAGTTGATCGCGACGTCGGCGCCCGCCTCGGCGAGGCGGATCGCGATCGCGCGGCCGATGCCGCGGCTGCCCCCCGTCACGAGGGCGCGCTTGCCGTGCAGGTCGATGGACAGGCCCGTGGTCATGAACACCCTCCGCGCCGGGAACGGTACCCTATGGGGCATGGCCTTCGGCAGTCCTTGCGTACCCCGTTCGACCGCCGCCCTGGCGCTCGCCCTCCTCCTCTCCGGCTGCCGGGGCTCCCCCACCGCGGCGGGACGCGCGGCCCGGAGCTCCGACCCCGAGCTTCGGGGCGACCCGGCGGCGCCGCCGACGGCGACCCCGCCGCCGGCCGCCGTCTACGTCCCGCCCGTGGACCCGCTCGGCGTCCCGCCGCCTCCTCCCGGGTCGCGGACCTCCGACCGCGGGGACCGCCTGGCCCGGCCGACGCCGGTCGGCCAGCTCGCCCCGGAGGACGCGCCGCCGACGCGTTGACCGGGCCCGCGCCCGTGACAGCGCGTTGACGCCTGGGACCGACGCCCCCCTACGATCGAGCCGATGAACCCCGCTCTGCCCCGCCGCGCCTTCGTCGCCGTCCTCGCCGCCGCCCTCGCCGCGGCGGTCGGCGCGTGCGGCGGGTCCGGCGGCCCGCAGCCGGCCCTCGAGGTCTCCCCGAACCCCATCGACTTCGGCAACGTGCCGTGGATGGAG
>JAEUHO010000451.1 GCA_016795345.1 Planctomycetia bacterium
GACCGAACTCCGGGAGGTGATCACGAACCTGCTCAAGAACGCGCTTGAGGCGCTTGAGAACGGTGGGTCAATCGTGATTTCGGTCACCGAGCGTGGGAGTCACATCGTCGCGACCGTTGAGGACGATGGTCCGGGGATCACCGCGGAGCTCCGCGCCAAACTCTTTACGCCGTTCTTCACAACGAAGGGCGAGCGCGGAACCGGGCTGGGTTTGTGCCTGTCGCAGCAGATCGTGGAGCGTCACGGCGGCGAGATCGCCCTCGACTCCGCTCCCGGCAGAGGAACTCGCGTCAATGTGACTCTGCCGGTTGCCACGGAAGCAACAGGCGCAGCAAGCGTCTCCAGTCCCACCGCTGCGGTTCGAGTGCCTCGTTCCGGCTTGAACATCGTCGTGACCGACGATGATCGAAACGTACTCGATCCGCTCTGCAGCTACTTGGCGCGCTCGAACCTGCAAGTCCGACCCGCAGTCGGCGCGGAGGAAGCGCTGCGGCTCCTCTCGGAGAGTCGCGCTGACGTTCTGATCTCCGACATCTCGATGCCCGGGATGAACGGCATCGAGCTCTGCAAACTGGTCCAGCAGCGGCACCCAGAGGTGCGCGTCATTCTGATGACTGGGCGCTCGTCATCTGTCGACCTGGAGGCCGCCACGCGTTCAGGCGCCGTGGCGGTCCTCCCGAAGCCGTTCACCATGAGGCAGGTCACCGACCTGCTCACAGCGATCACCAGCGGTGGGCGGCAGATCTAGTCCCAGAGCCAGCCGTCGTCGCTCGCCTTGATCGTGACGCAAGTCCACGAACCATCCGGCGAGAAGAACTGAACGCGGTACTCCGCAACGCCGTTCGGGCCCGGAGGGGCCGCAACGCCGACGCTCGCAGAGCCCGACTCGTTGATGAAGCCGCTCGAGATCAGCGGCCACGTCCCGTCCGCCGCAGCGAACCGAACGAGGTATCGCGTCGTCGGCTCCGCCGTGAGCGTCAGGACGCCGCTACTCGGCGAGCCGTGATACGTGGCGGTCGGAGCGACGTTCCCAGCGGTCGCGGCAGGCGCCGCGAAACCGACAAGGAGGGCGAAGGCCATCAGAGCGACGATGAAATTGCGCATGTGCTGTACTCCTAGGACGTCTAAATTCTCGTACACACGACGAATATTGTCAACGCGGGGCGTCGAGAAGTCACAACGCGACCCTTAACACCACATTAACAGGAGTCACTTGACAGCCGCCCACGCTCTCGGGCAGGCTTTTCTCATGCTTGGAAGGCGGCCGTTAGTCTCGATCCTCAGTTCCCCCCCGGGAGCCGCAGCACAGGCTGCGAGCGGCGGCGTCGGTGCGGGGACGATGCTGGACCTCGGGACCGATGAAGGTCGCTCCCGGACGGTGGACCTGATCTACCGGAGCGTCCGGCAGGGTGCAGCCGGCGCCTGGCAAGTCCTGCCGGCATTTGGCGACGTTCGGTCGGCAATCCTCGTCGGGGCACTTCGACTCACGACGGACTGCCGCCTCGCTCCTCCGGTGTGGTTCGCGCTGTTGTCGTCCAACCGCAAGTTGAGGACTCACATCGGGCGGCGACGAGTCACGGTTCGAGGTCTCGAGCAATCGGCAGAGACTCGCCGCGCTGACGCTCGTCTCGCCGCGCTACTTCGCATACGTCCAACGCCCCGCACCGCCGTGATCGTTCTGTGGGCCGCTACAGCCCGCTCGTCAATGGCCTTGAATCGCCCGCGCGATTTCGCGCAACTCTGCGACACCGCGTGGCAGGTACTCGCGGACCGGTATCCGCACTTCGCGGACTTCGTTCGAGTCCTGCCGACGCTGACGTCTCATCCGAACTGGACCACCTGGGGCCAATCCTTCCGACGCGCATGTCGTGCGGCTCCCGACGAAGTCGCTCTCCGCATTCGGGCCGCGGCGAGGTTACTCTGGATCCGATCTCTCTCCGTGACAAGGCACATTGGGGCTTCCCGTGCCCTCGACCGCCTCGTTCCGACGGTTGCCGCGTTCGGCAGATCTCGCGCCCGTCATCAGTTGGCTGCCATGCGCCGACTGATGACCGCCAGTGACTCCGCAGAACAGGTTCTGCGAGCATTCGCCGCCGTCCTCCGAACGTTTGCCCGCCGCGAAAGGTGGGAGGACTTCGCGGTCTGCCTCTCGCGGCTTGCGCCGCGACTGCTGCGCAGCGGCGAGTGCACCGCAGCAGCACTTGTACCTGCACTCCAAGCTGCGCGTGAAGTGGCCGGGGACTCGCCTTCAGTAGCGATTGCGGTGGGAGAGGTTCGCCGTCACCTTCTGGAATTCGGCGCGTCGAGTCTCGGCACCACGCTGCCCACCCTCCGAGCAGCCGACGCCGACGCGGAACGGCTTACGCTGCTCGTCGAGTCGGACCTCCGGCGCAACGACTTCCGCAGGGCGAGTCGGCGCGTCGACTCTGCAGTCGCTGACGTGCACTCGATCGAGACGAAGCCGGTACTCAGAGCAACACTGGAACGAGTCTGGCGACGAATTGCGGTGGTGTCTCTCCAAGATCATCGATCCACCTTCCGCCCTATCGGTGTGGTGCGCACTCGATTGGAAGCAGAGATCGGGAACCGACCGGACTTCGAGTCTCGGTTGTTGGATGCCCTTCTTGGTTCGCCGAAGTCGCGGTCGAGTCCGTTTGCAATCCGAACCACAAACGGCCTGCCCCGTGAGCGCGCGACAGCGATCGAGGAGGCAATCCGGGCTGCGATGCAGCCAACGCCGGACGGCGCCCGTGCCCGCAAGTTCTTGAAGACTGAGCGCCGCCCCTCGGACGGCTGGTTCCGGATCCTGGTGTCTGCATCAGCGGAGGGCATTGGTTCGGCGAGAGTTGGCGAAGCGGAATCGGCCGTACGAAGCCTTGCCTCTGCCGGGCCAGCCTGGCGGGGGTACCGGCGGTGGTTGAGGTCGATCGGGCAGGCGCCGACGCACGAGCTGCTGAGGCAGTACGAGGAGGCGTGTGGGCGCGCGCTCGCGGCGCTGGATCCGCCGAGGAAGCCGGGGAAGTGCGTCGTGGAGACCCTGGTGAGGGTCGCGCGCGAGCTGCGGCCGCAGCGGCGGCCGAGGCCCGACCGGACCATCGCCGCGCTGGACGCGCTCGTCACCGTCGGACGGAGCACCGTCGAACGACGGTTCGCGCAACGCGTCGTCCGCGAGGTCGCGTCGATGCTCGGCGGACGGGTGCTGTTCGTCCGGAAGGGGAAGTCGTGGCTGCGCCTGCGGCCGCAGGCCGAGCACACGATGTCCGGATGGACCCTGCGGCGGCTGGCGAAGATGCGGCGGATCCGGTCGTTCCGCGTTCGTCCCTGCCCCGAGTTCTGGCGGCCCGACCAGCGACGGCCGCGCGCCGTGCTCGTCTTCCCGCTGGCGGACGGCACCGCCTGCATCGCACGTGACCGCCGCTTCCGCCGACGGGAGCGGGAGGCGGTCCGGGCCGTCCTCCGCTTCCTCGACGCGCGCCTCGCCGCGGTCGAAGCGGAGGAGAACGCCCTGCCGGGCAGCCCGATCCCGCTGCCGCCGGCCGTCCCGGCCACGCCGCAGGCCGAGGGGGTCCGCGAGGGGCTCGTCGGTCGGACCGCCGTCTGGCGCGAGGTCCTCCGGCAGGTGGACCGGGTCGCCGAGACGACCGCGACGGTGCTGCTGGTCGGCGAGACCGGCACCGGCAAGGAACGGATCGCCCGCACGATCCACGCGACCTCCGGCCGGAGCGCCCACGAGTTCGTCGCCCTGAACTGCGCGTCGCTCTCGCCCGCGCTGCTCGCGAGCGAGCTGTTCGGCCACGTCCGCGGCGCGTTCACCGGCGCCGACCGCACCCGCGAAGGGCTCATCGTGCGCGCCCACCGCGGCACGTTGTTCCTCGACGAGGTCGCGGACATGCCCGCCGACATGCAGGCGTCGCTGCTGCGCGTCCTCGAGGAGCGCGAAGTGCGCCCCGTGGGCGGCACCCGCGCGGTCCCCGTCGACGTCCGCCTCGTCGCCGCCAGCGGCCGCGACCTGCTCGACGAGGTCGCCATCGGCCGGTTCCGCGCCGACCTGTACCACCGCCTCGACGTCGTCCGCATCGACCTCCCGCCGCTGCGGGCCCGCCGCGACGACATCCCGCTCCTCGCGGCCCACCTGGTCCGGCGCTTCCGCGAGCCGTCCCAGCTGCACCCCGATGCGATCCCGGTGCTCCTCGAGCACGCCTGGCCGGGCAACGTCCGCGAGCTCGAGAACGTGCTCCGCGCGTCCGCGGTCCTGAGCGACGGGGCCGAGATCACGCCCGAGACCCTGCGCGCGGTGATCGCGCAGCACCTGCGGATCCGCGCCGCCGCCGCGGGCCGTGTCGCCGTCCCGCGCGAGGACGCCGTGATCGCGGCCCTCGGCGCGGAGTGGGCGTCGGCCCCCGAGCTCTCGTTGAGGCTCGGCGTGTCGCCCCGCACCGTCAACCGCCTCCTCGCGCCGCTCGTGGCGCGGGGGATCGTGCAGGCGGTCGGGGAAGCGCGCGCGCGTCGGTACGCCCGACCGACCGTTTGACCGAGGTCGTGTCGCGATTCGTCGCGATTGGGGCCGACGCCCCCCGCCGAGCACGTGGATTCCACATCTCCACGTTTCCCCCACGGCCACAACTCGCGTGCGGGCCTCGGGTTGCGGCCCGTTCTCCACATCGACGTCCCGTCGCGCTCGCGGCACGCCCTGTGCCCTAGGGGCCGCGTGGAGGTCTCGATGCCGTGCCGCCCGCGCCGCCTTGCCCGTCGCCTGCTCGCGCTCGCACCGGTCCTCGCCGCACTCGGGGGGCAGGCGCTCGCCGCCAGCAGCCTTCGGGCCCCGTTCCTTCCCCACGCTGGGACGACGCCTGCTCCCTGGTTCACTCGCCTCTCGACGGACGGGCCCCGCCCCACGGACGGCGGGTCCCCCCCCACCGACGCCGGCGTCGCCGCCCTCCGCGCGGCCGTCCACGCGAGCCGGCGCCCCGACCTCGAGGCCCGGCTGACGGCGCTCCTCGCGACCGTCGCCGCCCCGCTCGAGCCGCGCGACGGCGCGACGATGTCGGAATCCCGCAACATCGCGCCCCCCGGCAGCGGGCCCACCGGCGGCAGAGGAACGATCGCCCTAACCCGTTGACATGGAACGTGTTGCGCCGGGTCGCCCGGAACGCCATGTTGCGCAATCTCGACGTGCCACCACCCGGGGGGTCTAGGCAAGAACGCGCCTATCTGCTTCGCTGGCTTGGACTTGGGTCCGTTTCGACGCCGGACGGCACACGGCGTGTGAAGGGGATCCCCGTTGGCGGCGCACCGGACGTGAGACCGGTCGCCGCACCCGGAGTCCTGCGTGAACCTTCGTCGCCCCTCGCTGATCGCCCTCCTGACGCTCGCGGCGTTCACCGTCGCGCCGACCGTCGCCGAGGCCGGCAGCGCGCGGCGCACGCGCCGCCCCGCGCCGATCGCCAACGGGGGCACGATCTCGTCGCTCAAGTCCGACGAGTCGGTCCAGGCCGCGCTGGCCGCGACCCCGGCCGGCGGGACGCTGCGCCTGCCGTTCGGCGCGTTCCGGACCGCGCTCGTGATCGACCGGCCCATGACCGTCGTCGCCGACCCGCGCGGGACCCGCCTCGACGCGAAGGGCCTCGGCCGCGCGGCGATCGAGGTCCGGCCCGGCGTGGTCGGGGTCGCGGTCCACGGCGTGGTGGTCAGCGCGTCCGACACGGACGGCATGACCGTCGGCGCCGGCTGCGACGGCCTCCGCGTGTCGCGCTCGACCTTCGAGCGCTGCCTCGGCGACGGGCTCAACGTCGCCCGCTCGGCCGACGTCCGCGTCGAGGGCTGCGTCTTCGACCGCAACGGAGGGGACGGGCTCGATCTCGACGCCGTGGGGGGCGTCGTGACGGGCTGCACCTTCCGCGAGAACGGCGGCGCGGCCGTCCGCCTCGCCGGCGAGGACGTCGCGCTGACGACGTCGTCGAGCAACGGCGGCGCCGAGGGCGTCGTGTTCGAGGGTGCGCGCCTCACGGCGATGCGGCTCACGTTCCGCGGCACGCGGCTCCTCGCCCGCTTCGCCGCGACGTCGGACACGTGCGCGTTCGAGCGCTGCGACGGTCGCGACGTGGCGACCCTCGCGACCACCGAGGAGGGCTCGACGTACGCCCGCGTGGTCGGCAACCGCGTGGCCGGCACGTCCGAAGACGCCGTGATCCTGCGCGGCACGTGGCACACCGTCGAGGGCAACTCGCTCGGGCGCGTCCTGGGATCGGCCGTCGTGGGGGACGGCCTCTCCCTCCGCGTCGCCGACAACACGACCCTCTCGACGGCCGCCAACGGCATCCGCATCCGCGGCATGGGCGACACCGTCGAGGGCAACGTCCTCGGCCCGTGCGGCGCGGACGCGATCGTCCTCGAGGGCGTCGCGCACCTCGTCGCCCGCAACGTCGTCCGCGACGGCAACGGCACGGGCCTCGTCCTCGACGGCGCGTTCCACCAGGCCGTCGCCAACCGCATCACGAACGTCCCCGGGGCGGGCATCCGCCTCGAGGGCGACGACTGCCTGCTCGAGGCGAACCGCCTCGAGCGCGCCGGGCTCGAGGGCATCGTCGTGGCCGCCGGCCGCGACAACCAGCTCCGCGCCAACGCGATCGCCCGCTGCGGCGGTCGCGGGCTGGCCGACGACGGCACCGACACCGTCCTCGAGCGCAACCGCATCGACTGATCCTGTGGGTGAGTGTTCCGCGCGGGCGTGGTGGCCCGCTTCCGTGGCCGATGGCCGAGCATGTCCGAGGGGTTCCGAGGTTAGGGTGGGGCCGGGCGCGCGAGCGTCCGGCCCCCTTTCGTTCCGGGCCGGCCCCGCGCGCCGGAGGCCCCCATGCTCCCCTGGTCCGCCCCGCTCGCCGGTCGCATCGACGAACACGTCCTCGACAGCCGCGTCCTCCGCGGCAACCCGCTCGGCGACCCCGCCACGCGCCCGCTCTGGGTCTACGTCCCGCCCGGCTACGACGCCGACCCCGCGCGCCGCTACCCGACGGTGTACGTCCTGCAGGGGCTCACCGGCCAGCTCGACATGTGGCGCAACCGCGCCGCGTTCCGCCCCACCTACCCCGAGCTCGTCGACGCGATGTTCTCCCGCGGCGACGCCCCGCCCGGCCTCATCGTGCTCGTCGACGCGTGGACCTCGCTCGGCGGCAGCCAGTTCCTCGACTCCCCCGCCACCGGCCGCTACCACACCTACCTCTGCGACGAGGTCGTGCCGTTCGTGGACGCGCGCTACCGCACCCTCGCCGCGGCCGCGCACCGCGGCGTCGCCGGCAAGTCCAGCGGCGGCTACGGCGCCATGGTCACCCCCATGCTCCGCCCCGACCTCTTCGGCGGCTTCGCCACGCACGCGGGCGACGCCCTCTTCGAGGTCAGCCTCTTCCCCGACCTGCGCGAGGCCGCGCGCGCGCTCCGCGACGAGCACGGCGGCTCCTTCGACCGCTTCTGGGCCGACTTCCGCGCGCGCCCCGCCCTCTCCAAGCGCTCCGACATCGTCCTGCTGAACGCGTGGTGCATGGCCGCGTGTTACTCGGCCGACGCCGACGGCACGGTGCGCCTGCCGTTCGACCCGACGACGGCCGCGGCCGTCCCGGAGGTCGTCGAGCGCTGGCTCGCGTGGGACCCCGTCCGTATGGTGCCGCGGCACGCGGCCGCCCTGCGCGCGCAACGCGCGATCTACATCGACGCGGGCCGCCGCGACGAGTACTACCTCGACCTCGGCGCCGAGGCGTTCCGCCGCGCGCTCGCGTCGATCGGCGTCACCGACGTCTGCTTCGAGCTCTTCGACGCGACGCACGCGGCGATCGAGTACCGCTATCCCCTGGGCCTCGCGTACCTGCTGAAGCGGCTCGCCCGCTGACGGGCGACGGTCGGGTGCGGGGGACCGCGAGGCCCGGGGGCCGCCGGGCCTCGCGGTCCCGGGAGCACGACCGCGTCCGGAGCGGCGCCACGGGCCGACGGGGCCGCGGGCCGACGCGGCGGCGCGCGCGGGCGTCAGGCCGGGACGACGATCACCGGGCAGCGGGCGCGGCGCAGCAACCGCTCCACGACGCCCCCGATCCTGAGGCCCGTGAACCGGCCGCGGCGGCGGCCGCCCACGACGATGAGGTCCGCGCCCCACTCGTCGGCGGCGTCGAGGATCGCGCCCGCGGGCTGGCCCTCGACGACCTCGACGTCGACGGCGGACGCGCCGAGCCCGCGCGCCGTCTCCTCGAGCCGGCGCACGGACGCCGCGTGGACCGCGCGCAGGTCGCGCGGGCTGCCGTAGCCCGCGACGGAACCGTCGACGACCGCGGGGACCCACTCGACCACGTGGAGGAGGCGCAGCGCGCCGCCCGGGGCCACGAGGTCGCGCGCCACCGCGAGGACGCGCGCCGACGACGGCGCGAAATCGAGGGCGACGAGGACGCGGCGGAACGAGCTCACGACGCACCGACCCTACCCGGAGGGCGACGGGCCATCAACCGAAGCGGTCCCCGCCGGTGATGGGACGGCCGTTCAGGAACTCGCGGGCCGACATCGGCTTGCCGCCGGGCGCCTGGAGGCGCAC
>JAEUHO010000470.1 GCA_016795345.1 Planctomycetia bacterium
TTGTACGCGCTCTACGCCGACCCGTTCGCGCCGCTCGCCCCGTTCTTCCACCCGGTCCGCCGCAACGACGTGCGCACCGGCGGCGCGCTCGACCTCGCGTCCGTCGGCTGGGCCGTGCGGGCCGCGGGCGCGAAGAAGGGCGAGGAGCTCCACGACGCCGAGGGCCGCGCCGCCGGCGAGGACGCCCCGGCCGGCAACGCCGCGCCCCCCGCCCCGACCACGGGGGCCCCGCCGCCGCCCGCCGCCGTGCCCGGCGCCCCGCCGCCCCGGGACGCCGACGGCGGGACCGGCTCCCCCGGCCAGCGCGGGCGCGCCGCGGCCGAGCGCAGCCAGGACGACGGCGAGGCCCCGAAGAAGGCCGCGACCCGCGGGGACTCGGAAGGCCCGCTCGCGACCCGCGCCGACTTCCGCACGTCGATCTTCTGGTCGCCGACGCTGCGCACGGGCCCCGACGGCCGCGTGGACGTCGGGCCCGTCACCCTCGGCGAGTCGCTCACGCGCTGGCGCGTCACCGCGCACGCCGTGGACGCCGCGACGCGGGTCGGCTCGTCGACGACGACGTTCCGGACCGCCCAGCAGGTCGTGACCCGCGTGACGCTGCCGCGCTTCCTGCGCCGCTCGGACCGCGTCGTCGCGCCGTGGGTGCTGCACAGCCTCCTCTCGACCGACGCAGAGGCCGAGGGCGTCGTCAGCGCCACGGGCGTCGAGCTCACGGGCGCGCGCACGACCACGGAGACCCTCCGCGCCGGCGCGGTCGTGACCCACGACGTGACGCTCGCCGCGCCGCGCCTCGGGTCGGCCACGGTCCGCGCGGAGCTCCGCACGAAGGCCGGCGGCGACGCGTCGGCCGTGACGCTGCCCGTCCTGCCGCAGGGCGTCCCGTCGGCCCGCGTCGTCACCGCGAGCGTCGAACGCGGCCGCCTCGAGCTCCCGCCGCTCGCGTTGCCGCCCTCGGCGGAGCCGGGCACGGCGCGGCTCGTGATCTCCGTGGTCCCGAGCGCGGCCCAGGCCGTCGGCGCGGCGCTCCCCTACCTCGCCGAGTACCCGTACGGGTGCACCGAGCAGACCATCAGCCGCCTCGTGCCGGTGGTCGTCGCGAAGGTCGCGCACGACACGTTCGGCGCGGCGCCCGCCGCCTCCGCCGCCGACCTCGAGCGGAAGCTCGAGGCCGGCCTCGCGCGGCTCCGCGCGCTCCAGCACGCCGACGGCGGGTTCGGCTGGTGGGAGCACGACGCGAGCGACGCGTACATGACCGCCTACGTCGTCCACGGGCTCACCCGCGCGGTGGCCGTGATGGCCGACCCCGCGCCCGCGCACGCGATCCTCGACCGCGCCACGCCGTGGCTCGTCGCCCACGTGAAGGCGGGCGCGAACCCGCTCGACCCCGTCGAGCAGTGGGTGCGCCTGGCGCTCGCCGACGCCGACGCGGTGACCGACGCCGACGTCCTGCCCGACGGCGTGCTCACCGACGGCCCGGCCGACCGCATCGCCGGCGCCGTCGAGCCCATGACCGCCGCGTTCGCGATCCGCGCCTGGGCCGCCGCCGGCGCGCCCAAACGCGCCGCGTCGTGGCTGGCCGTCCTCGACGAGAACGTCACGCGCGATGCCGCCGGCGTCCGCTGGGCCGGGCGCGGCGCGCCGGCGCGCTGGTCGTCGGACCCCGTCGAGACGACGGCGTGGGTCGCCGGCGCGCTCCTCGTGCTCGACGCCAAGCACCCCGACCTGCCGGGCGCCGTCCGCTGGCTGCTCGCCGCGCGCGCCGGCGGCGACCACTGGCAGAGCACCCGCGACACCGCGGCCTGCGTCGCGTTCCTCACGCGGTACGCGGCGGCGAACGACGACCTCGGCATCGACCGCCGCGTGGACGTCGAGCTGAACGGCCTCGCGCTCCGCGCGGTGAACGTCTCGGCGGCCGACGCGTTCGGCGGCGCCGGCGTCCTCGAGCTCGGCGACGCCGAGCTCCCGCAGGGCCCCATCCGCCTCACGGCCACGAGCCAGGGCCCCGTGACCGTCACGGCGGCGCTGCGCTTCACCGACACCGGCCCCGCCATCGCCGCCGCCGACGCGGGCTTCACCGTCTCGCGCACGTGGTGGCTCCTCGAGACGAAGGAGGCCAGCGGCAAGGTCGTCACCACCCGCCGCCCCGTCACCGAGACCGTCCCGTCCGGCGCGGTGCTCGACGTCGACGTGACCGTCACGACCTCGACCGCGCGCGAGCTGGTCATGGTCACCAGCCCGTTCGTCGCGGGCTTCGAGCCCGAGCGCGACCTCGGCACCGTCTACGCCGCGCCCGTCAAGGACGCGACGCCCACGGCCCACGCGGAGACCCGCGACGACCGCGCGGTCTTCTTCGTCACGCGGCTCGCGCCCGGCACCCACGTCTTCCGCCACCGCGTCCGCGCGGTGCACGTCGGCGCGTTCACCGCGCTCCCGGCCTCCGCCGAGCTCATGTACTTCCCGACGGTGGCCGGCCACAGCGCCGGCGAGGCCTTCGAGATCCGCCGCGACGGCGCCGCCGGCGCCGAGAAGGGACGCTGACATGCGCCGCCTCGCCCTCCTCCCGCTCGCCGCCGCGCTCGCCGCCGTCGCCGTGACCGCCGTCCACGCCGAGCCCGCCCCGCGCGCGCTCAAGGTCCGCCTCGAGGCGCCCCGCGGCGGCATGACCTCGGAGCGCATCGTGACCGTGAAGGGCCTCGTCGAGGGCCTCAACGAGGGCCGCGCGACCCTCGTCGTCAACGGCACCCCGCTCTCCGTCGCGATCGCCGCCGGCCGCTTCGAGCAGCCGCAGGTGCTCGCACCCGGCCTCAACACGCTCCGCGCCGTCGTCACCCGCGACGGCGTCGACGCGACGGACGAGGTCGCCGTCTTCGCGCAGGTCCCCGCGAAGGACCTCCGCGTCACGCTCACCTGGGACACACCGGGCACCGACGTCGACCTCTGGCTCACGGGCCCCGACGGCGAGAAGGTCTTCTACGGCCATCGCGCGGGCAAGGCGGGCGGCACGCTCGACACCGACGTCACCACCGGCTTCGGCCCCGAGACCTACACGCAGGCCCGCGCCGCGAAGGGCACGCTGCGCGTCCAGGCCCACGCCTACCGCATCGACCGCCCGACCCGCGTCGAGTTGACGACCGTCCGCTTCGAGGGCACCCCCGACGAGGACCGCCGCACCTTCCGCGCGGTGCTCCTCCGGACCGGCGACGTCGTCGAGGTCGGTGAGGTCGTCACCCCCTGACGGTCGTAACCCCAGCGCTTCCAGGGGGTTCCACTCACCCCCCGGGACCGCGAGGCCCGGCCGCCGCCGGGTCGGTGCCTCGGGGGAACTTCCTGTCCCCCCCCACCCCTACCCTGGGGTCGTTCCCCGGGAGGCTCCTTCCATGACGAAGTCGCTGCTCGACGGGATGGTCCGGCGCGAGCTCGGCACGATGGCCTTCGTGGTCCTCGGGCTGGTGTTGGCGCTGGTGCTGTAGGTCTTCATCGTTCGGTTCCCCCGCGTCGCCTGCGCGGCGCATCCACGACATTCCGGGTCCGCGAGGCTGTCTCGTCGGTCGCCGTCCTCACCCGTCGGCCCGCCCCTGGTCCGCGGACCCGCTTCAACTCTGCTCCCCCCTGTGGCGGTGGGCGTGCCCCTAAGACGGGCGTGCCTGCCGCCGAATCGTTTGGGGGCTGCGGAGCAGAGTTGAAGCGGATTCTCCCTTGCGGCGCTGTTCCGCAGGTGCCCGGCTAGGCGTCGATCATCGGGACGGGCGGCGTATCTGCCGGACACGGCCCGAAGATCGGAACGACGCACGCCGCACCTGCGGGCGCCGCCGGAAGCGGCACGGTTCGTGGTTCGGGCCCCTGCACCACGACCCGGAGGCATCGGTCCCTCTGGACTTCAAAACTGCTTTGTGGGCACGCGGCGTCGATCGCTGCGGGCGCCAGGTTCATTGCGAACGGCCCGTGGATCGGAACGACGCACGCGCACCTGCGGGCGCCGCCGGAAGCGACACGGTTTGTGGTTCGGGCCCCTGCACCACGACCCGGAGGCATCGGTCCCTCTGGGCTTCAAAGCTGCTTTGTGGGCGCGCGGCGTCGATCGCTGCAGGCGCCAGGTTCATCGAGAACGGCCCGTGGATCGGAACGACGCACGCGCACCCGCGGGCGCCGCCGGAAGCGACACGATCGGTGGTTTGGGTCCCTGCACCACGCCCCGGAGCCATCGGTCCCTCTGGACCTCAAAACTGCTTTGGGGGCACGCGGCGTCGATCGCTGCGGGCGCCAGGTTCATCGCGAACGGCCCGTGGATCGGAACGACGCACGCGCACCCGAGGGCGGCGCGGATGCCCAGAAGGAGGCGCGCGTCAGCGGGGGCGGCGAGGGGGCGGGTCGCGGACCTCGACGCCGGCGCGGTAGACGACGAGGTCGCACGAACGCGTGCGACACCAGGCGTCGATGAAGGCCTGCACGCCAGGGACCGTGCGAGGGTCGGGACGTGCGCGATCCGTGACCAGGAAGAGCTGGCCCGCGTCCACCGCGTCGAAGAACCCGCCGATGCGATCGGGGCGGAGCTCGTCGGGCCCGAAGCCCATCAGCCAGAGACATTGGAACGACGCACAGTGCATCGGCCGGTTCGTATGCACGCGACAGCCGACGCCGAGCTCGAGATGGAGACACGGCGCGTCCGGCGGCTTGTGCAGCTCCGGATACTCCGGCCACTCGATCGACGGCAGACGACAACAGAGATCACACGAACCACAGACCCGACGCTGCGCCGCGTCGTCGCGCGACGGAGCAACCGACGAGGATGCCGGCCGCGAAGGTGCGGAAGGCCGCGGATCGCGCGATGGCCCCGAGGGAGGTCGGCCCGCGCCGGAGGAAGGCGGACGAACGCCGCCCGAGGCCGGCGAAGCGGCCGGAGGCGACGGCGGATACGGACGACGCGGAGGGACGTCGCGCGGGGGACGACTCGAAGGGCCGGAGCCGGAAGGACCGTGGGGACCGGACGGCGGACGCGTCATCGCGACGATGGTACGCGGCCCCCGCCCGGGCCTCGCGTCCCGGCCCCCCCGACCGGCACCGTAATCAAAGTCCTAACCCGGACCAAAACGCAGTACATTTTACGACCGATGATAAACCCGGCGGACCGGCGCCGCGCGAGACCGTCAGCGCCAGCGGGCGAGCGCGTCGGCGTCGGCGCGCGCCGCCAGCGCGTTCATGCGCGCCTCGACCTCGACCCGCACCGCCTCGAGGCCCGCGCGGTCGAGCGACGGGTCGACGTCGATCGGGCCGTCGGCCCGCACCACCGCGTTCGCCCACGGGCGCGGGATGTGGAACTTCGCCCACGTGCGCCGCAGCTCGGCCGCCGGCGACCACGACGTGCGCAGCAGCCAGATCGGGAGGCCCGCGTCGCGCGCGACGAGGAGCCCGCCGGGCTTCAGCACCCGCGCGGGCGGCCGCGGGCCGTCCGCCACGACGACGACCGAGGGCGGCGACGCCTCGCGCGAGAGGCGCGAGAGGCGGAGGAGCCCGGCCGCCCCGCCGTCGCGCGACGAACCGCGGGCGACCTCGCGGAAGCCGAGCCCGAGCGCGGCCGCGGCGGCGAGCCCGCCGTCGCGCGACGGGCTCGCCAGCGCGACGATCTTGCGGACCCGCGACCAGCGCGAGAGGTAGCCGAGCGACGCCACGAAGTCCTGGTGCCAGCAGAGGAACACCGCGGGCTTGCCCGACGCGAGGAAGGCCACGAGGCGCGGGTCGCGGTCGAGCAACGAGCCCGCGATCAACGTCGCGCGGAAGGGCCGGATCACCGTCGCCACGAGCGTGGCGAGGGCGCGGCTGCCGAGGAATCGCTTGGCCGGTCGCACCCGCGCACCCTACCCGGCCGTCACGGCCCTTGCGCGAGTCGCCGCGCCCGCGCCGACCTCGGCTCCACCGCGAGCACCGCCCGCGCCGCGGCCCGCGCCTCCGCGGGGAACCCCGCGTCGGCGAGCGCCTGCGCGGCCGTGATGCGCGCGCGAACCTCCGCGTCGGGCCGCGCGAGCACCTCGCGGGCCCGCGCGGCCGCGCCCTCGGGGTCGTCGCCCCGCGCGCCGTCGAGCGCCCAGAGCGAGGCGCACTCGTCGCGCATCCACGCCGAGAGCCGGTCCGTCGGGTCGCCGGCGGCGAGGTCGTCGAACAGCGGCAACGCCCCCGCCCACGCGTCGATCCCGGCCGGGAGCCACCGCGCGAACGCCCGCCGCTGCTTGCGCGTGCGCTCGACCCCGGCCGCGAAGGCCGCGGGGTCGTTCGGCGGCGCCGCGAGGAGGGCCGCCGGGTCGTCGCCGACCCCCGCGACCCACAGGAGGTTGCGCGACGCCGACCCGGTGTACTGCGAGCGCGCGGAGGCGAACTCGAGCCGGGGCCGGTCGTCGGTGTTCACGGGCCCGTCCCCCGCGAGCACCCGCACGCGCCGCGGCCCGGCCGCGAGCAGCCCGAGGAGGCGCCCGGGCGTCGCGAGGCCGAGCGCGCGGAGGTCGTCGCCGACCCGCCCCGCGAGGCGCTCGGCCATCCCGCGCTCGTCCACCCGCAGCCCGCCGGGCCGCGCCGCGAGGATCACGAGGTCCGGGCCCGCCACGAACACCGCCACGTCGAACCGCCGCGCCAGCGTCCGCAGCACCATCGCGACGTCGTCGATCTCGAGCTCGTACAGCGGGAGCCACTGGCAGACGATCCCGCCCGGCGCGAGCCGCCGCTCGAGCGCCGCGTAGTGCTCGTCGGTGTAGAGCTCCGCGCTGCCCGCCGCCGCGGGGTGGATCGGGTCGCTCGTGATCACGTCGTACGGCGCGTCCGCCGCGTCGAGGCCGTGCCGCCCGTCCACGACGTGGAGCGTCGCGCCCGGCGGCAGCCCTCCCCCCACGTCGCGGAAGAACTCGGCCCCGCGCACGACGGCGGCCTCGAGCTCGAACACGTCGAGCCGCTCCGGGGCGTGCGCGGCGACGGCCGTCGCCGTGATCCCCGTCCCGAGGCCCACGACCGCCGCGCGGCGCGGCGCGGGGTGGAACAACATCGGCAGGTGCCCGAGCAACCCGAGGTGCATCCGGTCCGTCGGCGACGCCGACGCGACGATCTTGCCGTCGACCCACAGCTCGGTGCGGCCGTCGCGCGCGCGCACGACCACGGTGGACGCGCGCCCCTCCTCGAACCGCAGGGCCGGCGCGTCCGCGGGGTCGGTCCACAACGGGTCGAACGTGGCCCCCACCGCGTCGCGGCCCGCGGCGTCGGGGACGGGCAGGGCGGCGGACGCGACGAGAAGGACGGCCCCGCACGCGAGGCCCGTGCGCGCGCGGCCCGCCGTGACGCAGGCCGCCGCGGCGACGAGGAGCCCCGCGGCGGCGCGCAGCGTGCCCGCGGTCCCGAACGCGGGGATCGCGACGAGGCCCGCCACGAGGGCCGCGACGGCGCTCCCCGCGGCGTTCCACGCGTAGACGACGCCGGACGCGGCGCCGGCGCGGTCCCGGGCGGGCGCGGCCGCGTGCACGAGCCACGGGAGCGCCGCCGCCGAGATCGCGGCCGCGGGGCCGAGGAGGGCGATGGTCGCGACCGCGCGGATGCCGAGCAGCGTGCGCGGGTCCACCGGTCCCGCGGCCAGCGCGTCGCCGAGCACCTCGCCCGCCCAGCGCGCCACCGGCAGCAGCAGGG
>JAEUHO010000471.1 GCA_016795345.1 Planctomycetia bacterium
GAGGGACCGCGAGGCCCGGTGGCCGCCGGGTCCGCGGCGCCCGCGCCCGCCGCGGCGCCGGCGCCGGTGCACGCGCCGGAGGGGGACCGGCCCTCGCTGCCGCGCGCGCTCCTGCTCGCGCTCCTCGGCGGGCTCCTGCTCAACGTGATGCCCTGCGTGCTGCCGGTGCTGTCCGTGAAGGCGCTCGGCTTCGTGGAGCAGGTGGGGGAGCGGCCGGGCCACGTGCGCGCGCACGGCCTCGTGTTCGCCGCGGGCGTGATCGTCGCGTTCTGGGCCATCGTCGCGATCGTGCTCGCGCTGCGACAGGCGGGCCAGGCGGTCGGGTGGGGCTTCCAGTTCCAGAACCCGGTGGTGGTCGGCGCGTGCACGTTGCTCGTGCTCGGGATGTCGCTGAACCTGATCGGGCTGTTCGAGGTGGGCGCCGGCGTCGCCGCGGCCGCGGGGCAGGCCGAGAGCCGGCTCCGGCGCGGCACGTGGACGGGGTCGTTCGCGAGCGGCCTGCTCGCCACCGTGATCGCGACGCCGTGCACCGCGCCGTTCATGGGCGTGGCGGTGGGGTACGCGATGGCGGCGCCGCCGTTCGAGGCCTTCGCGGTGTTCACCGCGCTCGGGGCGGGCATGGCCCTCCCGTTCGTCGCGCTGCTCTGGTCGCCCGCGCTGCTCGCGCGCGTGCCGCGGCCGGGGCCGTGGATGGAGACCTTCCGCCAGGTGCTGTCGTTCCCGCTGTTCGCCACGGCGATCTGGCTCGGGTGGGTCTTCGGACGGCTCGTCGGCGTGTCGGGCCTGACGTGGCTGATGTACGGCGCGCTCGCGATCGCGCTCGCGGCGTGGGCGTTCGGCCGCTTCGGCGGCGGCCACCACCGGCCGGCGCTGCGGTGGGTGTTCGGCCGCGCGCTGCCCGCGGCGGCCGTCGTCGCGGCCGTCGTGCTGATGGTCGCGGGGGCGCGCAAGGACCCGGCCGCCGAGCACGCGCCCCCCGAGGGCTGGATCGCCTGGACCCCGACCGTCGTGGACGAACTGCGCGCCGAGGGCCGGCCCGTGTTCCTCGACTTCACCGCCGACTGGTGCCTCACCTGCAAGGTGAACGACGCGACGATCCTCTCGACCGAGACCGTCGAGGGGACGATCCGCCGGCTCGGCTACGCGAAGGTCGTCGCCGACTGGACCCGCCAGGACGAGGCGATCCTCACGGCGCTGAAGTCGTTCGGGCGCGACAGCGTGCCGTTGTACGTCGTCTACCCGGCGGACCGGTCGCGGCCGCCGGAGGTGCTGCCCACGGCGATCACGCCGGGCATGGTGGCGGACGCGCTCGAGCGGGGGGCCACGACGGCACCCGCCGCGCTCCCCGGGGGCCTCGCGAAGTAGGGGGCTGCGTGGTGGGCACCTGGAGGTAATCTCCGGGTCGGCCTCCGAAACGTCCCGTTCCCCCGACGTGTTCGTAGGCTCTGCGCCTGGCGGCCCCTGCCGCACGTGCCATCCCCCCGGGAGACTCCCGAATGCATCGCCTTCGTCTCGGACTCGCGGCCTTGGCCGCATTGTTCGCCTGCTGTGTCCCCGCGACGTTCGCCGAAGACGCCGCGCCCGCGCCGAAGGATCCGCCGAAGGAGGAGCCGCCCAAGGCCGATCCGCCGGCGAAGCCCGAGGAGGCGCCGAAGCCTTCGGTCGCCCCGGCGTTCACCGCGAAGGACCTCGACGGCAAGGACCGCACGCTGGCGGAGTTCGCCGGCAAGTGGGTCGTGCTCGAGTGGGTCAACCCCGGGTGCCCCTACGTGAAGAAGTTCTACAACCCCGGCGTCATGCAGGCGCTCCAGAAGAAGTACGTCGAGAAGGGCGTGGTCTGGCTCTCGGTCTGCAGCACCAACCCGAACCACAAGGACTACAAGACCGTCGAGCAGTGGAAGGCGCACGTCGCGGAGGCGAAGGTCGGCTCGACGGCCGTGCTGCTCGACAGCGACGGCGTCGTCGGGAAGGCGTACGGGGCGCTCCGCACGCCGGAGATCCGCATCGTCTGCCCGAAGGGCACGTTGCAGTACGTCGGCGCGGTGGACGACAACAAGGACGCCAAGGCCGACCCCGCGGTCGCTCGCAACTACGTCGCGGAGTTCCTCGACGCGGTGCTCGCCGGCAAGACGCCGGAAGTGACCTCGACGACGGCCTATGGTTGAGGCGTCAAGTACGCCAAGTAGGCGGACGCGGCCGTGTGCCGCGTGCAACGATGCAGCGCAACGGGCCCCGCGACCTCGGTCGCGGGGCCCGTCGCATTCCGGGGGCCTCACGGCGACGTCCGGGTCGCGGCGAGCGCCGGCGGCGGCAGCGCATCGAGCGCGCGGGCGAGGTGGACGAAACTGAAGATCGCCGCGGCGACCGATCCGGTCAGGAGGATCGGGATCATCGCCGGCGCCAACGCACGTGCCAACCCGAACGAGATGGACGCGAAGGCCGCGAGCCCGATGGCGGTGAGGGCCACGCGGATCCGACCGGACGGAATTCCCGCGCGGAGCCGTTCGGCGAAGGGCGGACGGCGACGGTCCAGCGCGGCCGTCAGCGCGGTGATCGTCAGGGCTGCCCCGAGCGCGTACACGACGCTGGCGGCGCGCTCGAACGTCGGGACGAGGGCGATCGACAGCCCCGCGATGGCCAGCCAGGCCGGCAGCGCCCACGTGGCGATCGCGGCGCGGACGACGCCGGAGTGGAACTGCCCGTACCGGCGGAACGGCGTCGCCTCGTAGAACCACGCCCCGTCGGGCGGGTCGCCGAAGGGAAGCATCGCGATGGCGCCGGTCCCGGTCGAGGCGGTGACGAAGACGAGCACGGCGTCCAGGCTCGACCCGCGGCCCGACGCCGCATGCGTCGCGGCCGTCGACAGGAGCCACATCACGGGCATGAGCTCACCGGCGATCGCCCGCGCGCGGAACGCGCGCGTCCGCATCGCCGCGCGGGCGAACATCCAGCCGGCGCGGGCCTCGTCGGAGCGGAGGCCGAAGACGGCGCGCGCGATCGCGCCGGGCCCGGGCGCGCGGACGGAGCGCCTCCCGGGCGACGGATCCGATCCGACGAGGGCCTGCAGCCGCTCGATCGTGCCCCCGCCGAGGGCCGCGACGAGGCCCCACGCACAGGCAGGGACCACGAGCACGCCGACCGCCGAGCGCGCGAGGGTGTGCCAGGACGGCTCGAGCATGGCGTGGTGGAACCCGGCGAACCAGTACGGGGGAAAGGCCCAGATGCCCGGCAGGCGGTCGGCGTCGAGGACCCATCCGGGCACGTTCGTCCCCGGGAGGAGCTGCGGGAGGAACGCGAAGCCCATCCCGAGGATCGGGGGCGCGTAGGCGAGGAACCCGCGCAGGCGCGGGCCGCCGAAGCACGTGAGCGCGAGGCGGAAGACGGCGAACCCGAGGATGAGCGCGAACCACCCCGACGCGACGGTCGTGAGGAGCAGCCCCAGCGCGGCCAGCGGCGAACCCCATCGGATCGTCGTCACGAGCACGCCACTGGCCCCGAGGCAGAGGGCGAGGATCGTCACGTGCCGCGCGGCGACCGCGAGGCGCGCCGCGAGGTAGGTGCGCGAGGCCACGGGGAGCGGGAAGAGGACGTCGTCGTCCTCGGGGGCGAGGACGACCGTCGCGAAGTCGGCCACGACGAGGAGGTTGGCCACGAACAGCACCACCGTCGCGAACGCGAGCGACGCCGGGCCCGCCGGGAGGACCACGAGGGGGAGCGCCGCGAAGACCCCCACGGCCGCCGCGGAGAGGTACAGCGGCCACATCGGGGTGCCCTGCTGCCTCCCCCAATC
>JAEUHO010000496.1 GCA_016795345.1 Planctomycetia bacterium
GATCGCGGTGGCGGCCCTGGGCCGGGAACGCGAGGCCCGGCGCGGCGCCGACGCGTCGGCCGACCGGGCCGCGCGCGCGGCCGCGCGCGCGAGCACGCGCGCGGCGGCGCACCAGCTCGAGCGCGTGGGCTCCGCGCGCGCCCGCGAGCTGATCGCCGACGTCGAGCCCGCATACCGCGGCTGGGAGTGGCGGCTCCTCGATGCGCTCACCGACGACACGCTCGACGCCGTGGACCTGCCCGAGGTCGCGCCCGGCGCGACGGTCGTCGTCTCGGTGGACGGCGACGGGCGGCTGCGCGTCGCGGACCCGGCCGCGCTCGGGCCGCGGCCTCCGTCCGCGCCGTCCGAGGGCACGCCCTCCGACGACGATCCCGGCGGCCTCACGCCCACCACGGGCGTCGTCCCGCCGGACGTCCACGTCCACGACGCCGTCGCCGGCGCCTACGTCACGATCGGCCGCCACCGACCGGCCCCGCTGCCCTTCGAGCTCGACGGCGTCGCGTGCCGGCTCGAGCGCGTGCCCGGCGGCGACGTGATCGTCCGGCGCGAGGCCGACGGCGTCGCCGTGCGGACGCTCGCCGGCCACAAGGACCGCGTCGTCGCCGACGCGCGCTCCGCCGACGGGCGTCGCCTCGCGACCCTCTCCCTCGACCGGACGCTGCGCGTCTGGGACCTCGCGGAGGGCACGAGTGTCTCGCTCCGGCAGAACGAGACGAACCCGTGGGCGATCGCGTTGTCGCCGGACGGCGCGCAGGTCGTCGTCGCCGGCCGGTTCAACGGCGGCGTGCTCGTCCGGCCCGTCGCGCGACCCGACGACGGCGAGCGCCTGCTCGGCGCGCGCGAGCCCGTCCTCGCGGTCGGGCGGTCGGCGGACGGGCGGTTCCTGGTCGTGGTCGGGGTACGCAAGGCCCGGTCGTTCGCGCTCGGCGCGCGGGCCGACCTCGACGTGCTCGCGCGGCACGACGCGGGGGGACGCCGTCCGGTCCTGGGCGTGGCCGTGGACCCGACGGGACGGCTGCTCGCCACCGTCGGTCTCGACCAGTCGCTCCGCCTGACCGACCTCGTGACGACCGACGCCGTGGCCGTGTGGAGGACCGCGGGCATGCCCGCCTCCGTCGCGTGGGACCCGCGCGGGCGCTGGCTCGTGCACGCCGCCGACGAGCTGGTCGTGCACGACGCCCGCGACGGGACCCGTCTCGCCTCCGCGCGACCGCCGGACGCGGACGGGCGGGCGTCGCGGCCCGCGCGCCTCGTCGTCGCGGCCGACGGGGAGGCGCTGTTCGCCACGACCGTCGCCGCG
>JAEUHO010000513.1 GCA_016795345.1 Planctomycetia bacterium
AGCGGCCACGTGGCCGCGCCCTCCGCGTTCACGCGCGGCGCGGGCTCGGCGGCGAGCGCGAGCGCGCCGCTGCGGAAGACGACGTCGGCGGCCACGGGGCGCCCGTCGCGGTCGGCGAACGCCGGGCCGAACCGGACGCGCCACGTGCGCAGCCGCGGGAGCGCGCCCTCGGGCTCGACGAGGAGCCGGCGCGGCGTCTCGAACCGCGCGCGCACCGGCGCCGCGGGCTCGAGCGCCACCGCGCCGGCGGGCAGGGCGCGCCCCACCGCGTCGGGCGCCACCATCGGCGCGTCGAACTCGATGCGCACCTGCGGGCGCGTCTCGTCGCCGGCGACCGCGACGTCGAGCACGGCGACGCGCGACGGCGTGAACACGCGCCGCGCGTGCGACGCCACCGACACGAGGAGCGCCACGAAGAGCGCGACGGAGAGATACGGGGAGCGCAGGAGTCGCCGGAGCATGGGAACCCGCCCGCGCGGCAACGACGCCCGACGGGAGCCCGCCCGTCCGGTCGGCCGCGACGCGCGGGATCCTACCCCGCAACCGCAGGCTGTGGGGTTGCCCCGCATCGTCCCCCACCGGCGGGGGCACGGCCGCGCGAGGCGCGGGGACGGGACGCGCGGTCGCGGGCGGCGCGGCGCGAGGCCCCGGCGCGGGGGGCGGGCGCGGTCAGCGGAGGTACAACGCGTGCTCGAGCGTCAGCACCGCGAGCGCGGTCTGCGTCGCCAGGCCGGTGGCCCGCTCCGCGCCGTGCACCGCGACCGGGAAACAGCCCGCCGCCGAGCCGGACCCCAGCTGCTGCTTGGTCAGGTCGAACGCCCACGCGCGCCACGGGTCCTCGAGGGCGCCGTCGAGGAGGATCGAGAGCCGCACGCCGTAGTAGAGCGTGTAGAGCGACGGCGGGCGGTTCGCGGGCAGCCCCTTCAGGTAGGCGCGCCACGATGCCGCGACCGCCGGGTCCGCGCCCTTCCCCGCGACGTGGGCGACGAGCATGCCCGCCGGCGCGAGGCTGGCGCTCGGGCCGCCCGTCGGCACGTAGCTGAACTTGTGGGTCCCCTTCCAGAAGTACCCGAGGAAGATCTCGAGCCCCGACGACACGCGGAACGGCACCTGGACGTCGGCGAGCCGCGCCGCCTCCGTCGCCTGGGCCACCCACGCCGTCACCGACAGGTCGCCCGTCGGGTCGAGCGGACGGTAGCGGTACCCGCCGAGCGGGCCCATGGACGCGTCGAAGTACGCGAGGCCCTTGCGCACGGACTCGCGCAGCTCCGGCGACCCGGTCGAGGCCGCCGCCTGCCCGAGGGCCATCAGCGCCATCGCGCCCGCGTACATCTGCCCGCCGCCGGGGAACGACCCGTCGGGCTTCTGGAGCTTCCGCAGCCACTCGATGCCGCGCCCGAGGTACGGGTCGAACCACCCGTTCGGGTCCTGGTCGCGGAAGTCGAGGAAGGCCAGCACGGCGAGCGCCGTCGCGGCGGTCGCGTACGCGTCGCCGGTGCTGTCGCGTTTGGCCGCCGTCAGGCACGCGGGGTCGTGCTTCAGGGCCGTGCACCGCTCGACGACGGCCGTGTCGGAGAACGAGCCGTCGTCGCGCTGGTGGAGCGCCAGCCACGCGAGCCCCGCGTGGATCGCGTCGAGCAGGCCGACCGCGTTCCGCTGGCGGAGCTTGTCGAGCTGGTCCACCCGCCGCCGTTCGGCCTCCGTCAGGTCCGCCACCGGCGGCAGGGTGTCCTTGCCGCGGCGCGCGCGCCGGTCCTGGAGGAACGTGTTGAGCAGCAGGTCGGCGGAGCCCTTCTCGCCGCCCGACGGCAGGCCCGGCACGAGGAACCGGCGCAGGTGGCGCGACAGCTGGTCGAGGTCGTCCTCGTTCCCCGACTTCGCCAGCACCTCCGCCGTCGCGGCCAGCTTCGCGTTCACGGCCTCGCGCTGCTCCGGGCTCACCCTCGCCCCGGCCAGGAGCTTCTCGAGCTCGGCGCGTTTCGCCGCGGCCTCGACGGCGACGGCGAGGCGGTCGAGCACCGCGGCCTTCGCCGGGTCGTCGAACAGCCCCGGGTGGTCCGCCTTCAGCCGCCGCGCGGCCTCGAGGGCCGCCTTCGTCCGGCCCTCCTGCTGCAGCCGCAGCACGGCGGCCCAGGCCGCCTCGAGCCGCACCCGTTCCCGCTCGCGCCGCTCCGCCGCGACGCGCCCGGCCGAGGCCAGCGCGATCTCCTGCGCCTTCGACGCCTCCGGCTCCGGCGCCTCCGCGAGCGGCTCGATCGCGTCGGGGGGCCCCACCTCGTGGGTCGCCGGCCGGGCCAGCACGTACACGAAGCCGCCCGACGCGAGCACGACGGCGAGGCCGAGCCAGGGGCGGACCATGGTCCCGGGCAGTGTACCGGCCGCACGCCGCGCCCCGGCGCCGAACCCCGCGGCCCGCCGCCCCCGCCGCCGCGGGGCGCCCCGTCAGAACCGCACGAGCCAGTGCCGGCGGTTCGCGAGGATCGACAGCGGCGCCGCCACCTCCTCCAGCGCGCCCCCGAGCGCCTCCACCGTCCGCCGCACCCTCGCCGCGTCCGGGACCAGCAGCCCCATCCGTGCCCGCGCGGCGGCGTAACTCGACCGCCCGAGCCGCGCGAGGCGACCGACGGCCTCGTAGAGGCGCCCCTGCCGGGCGGCGCCGCGCAGCAGCCCCCACGCGTCCGCGAGGCGCCCGCCCCCGCGGGGCACGTCGCTCACCAGCACGCGGGCGCCGGGGACGACGACCCCGCGGACCGCGCGGAGCAGCGCGTCCACCGCGTCGAGGTCCGGGAGGTACTGCAGCACGCTGTGGACGACGACGACCGTGAACCGCGGCGGCCCGACGGGCCCGAGGTCGCCCGGCGCCGCGGGGTCGAGCGCGACGAGCGTCACGTTCGCGCGCCCCGCGAGCCGCGCCCGCGCGAGGTCGAGCAGCCGCGGGGCCACGTCGGCCCCCACCACCTCGCGCACCCGCGGCGCGAGCGCCGCGAGCGCGAACCCGGGCCCGCACCCGAGGTCGAGCACCACGTCGGACGGGCCCGGCGCGAGGACGGGCTCGGCGGCGCGGACGAACGCCTCCGTGTCGCGACGCCAGCCCTCGAGGTCGAAGCCC
>JAEUHO010000531.1 GCA_016795345.1 Planctomycetia bacterium
ATCCGGCCGCGCGGCCGTCCCGCGGTCCCTGGGATCGCGCCGCTCGCCGAGACGCCGGGAACGCCGCGTGCCTCCGGAGCGTCGATGTCCGGGCCCGACTCGCGACGCGCTCGGCGCGGTGGCACCGGTCGCCGCAGGCGACGGCTACCGGGATCCGGCGGCCCAGGAGGCGAACCGGGCGGGCTTCCGGGACCCATTTCTTCGCGATCTATTACGTCCGATAATTGATATTATGGTGTTCTTGATGGGTGGGACGGGCGCCTGTGTCCGAGAATGCGCGGAATCCCCTCGGCTACGAGCCGCAGGTTGCCGGCGGGCGGCTGCCGTTCGGCGGCTGGCGCCCGGCTCCCGGGCTTCCGGGTCCGGGTCCCAGGCTCCCGACGCGGCGCCGCCGGCGGGCACCGACCAGCGACGACCAGCGACCATCGAGCGACCGCCGAGTGACCGTACCACCAGCCGACGACCCACGAACGACGCGGTGACGGCACGGTCGGCCCGCGAGCCCGCCATCGTCGTCGGCGGCGCGGACACCCTCGCGACCCGTCGTCGCCCGCCCCGCCCGGCCCGGCAGGTCGCCTCCGTGGCGGCCTGCCCGGGGGCTTCCCCGACGGCTTCGAGACCGGGCAGGACGCGCCCACCAGACCAGACCCGCCAGACCGGCGAACGGCGGCGCCACGTCGGCGACACGACGGCCGGCGGGCCTCGCGTTGGCGGAACGGGATCGGTCTCCCGACCGTCGTGCGCCGCGGCTCAGGCGCCCGGCGACATGGCCGCGGCGAACGGACGGCGTCCGTCGGCCCGGGCGGGCGACGTCAGCGGACGAGGACGGCGGCCGCAGCACCCGGCTGCGGGACGACGCAGGTCCCTCAAGTGGACGGGCGGCGAGGTCGCAGCGGTGCGGGCGTGGGGTACGTCGGCGACGGCGGCGCGACGTACCGCCGCGCGGGCGGCGGCAACCGGCTGGCCGAGGTCCGAGGCGCGGGCGCCGCGCGGTACGTGTACGCCGGACGCGGGTCGTCGGACTGGCAGGCGACCGACGTCGCGAGCGTCACGACGGCGACCAGGAGGACGGCGAGACGGCGCACGACGACCTCCGGCGGGGGGGTGCCCCCCCACCTAGAGGTCGGCTGCCGCCGGGGACTTCTTGCGCCGCGGGCCGAGGGCGGCGGCCGCGAGCCCGGCCCCGAGCGCCAGGGCCAGCACGCCCCCCACCGCGAGCACGCGGTTCCGGGCGACCACCGCCTCGAACCGCGCCTGCGCCGCCTCGGTGGCGGCGCGGTCCTCGGCCGCGAGCGCGGCGAGGCTCGGGCCGCGGTAGGCGCGTTCGCCGTACCAGCGCCACACGTACTGCAGCGCCTCGTCCTTGGCGTCCCAGAGCGGGCTCGCCTCGGGCAGGCCCTCGGCGCCACGCGTCTCGCGCCGCAGGCGGTCGAGCACGAGCAGCGTGATCCGCGGGTAGCGGTCGGTCTCGCCGTCGCGCGGCAGCGGGTAGGGCGTGTCGCGCCGCCCCCGCCCGTCGAGGCACCAGCGGATCCGGCGGGCCGACAACGAGTCGTCGCCGGGGTCGATCGACGGACGGGCGGCGCCCGACCGGGTGCGCCACCAGTGGTCCCGAAGGACGATCGGCTCGAGATCGGCGGACGTGGTGCCGGTCCCGAGCGCGGCGTCGAGATCGTCGAGGCGACCGTCGCAGAAGGCGGTCTCGGCGCGGAAGCGCGCCTCCGCCGACGCCGGGCCCGCCTCGGCGGGGGCCGCGAGGGCGAGCCCGGCGAACGCGAGCAGCGCCACGAGCCGCGGGCGGAGGAAGGGGCTCATCGGAGGCCCTTCACGGGCAGCAGCGCCTCGTCGGCGAGCCGCTCCACCGGCGCGCGGTCGTCGGTCAGCACGGTGCCCCCGCGCGTGGAGCGGACGAGGAACCGCTCGAGCGTGAAGGCCGGCACGAGCAGCGACGCGGGCACCTCGACCGACAGGCGCGGCGCCTCGCCGCCCCGCGTCCCCCACACGACCGCGTTGGTCGTGTACTGCAGGTTCGGCACGAGCCACACGTCATCGGCTCCGACCACCTCCGCCAGCGACGCCGCCACGGCGTCGAGCAACGCGCCCGACACGCCGTCGGGCGCGTTCATGTTGACCGCCACCGCGCCCGTGGGCGTGAGGCGCGCGCGGACCGCGCGGAAGAACTCGACCGTGGCGAGCTGGAACGGCACGTACTGCGTGCGCTGGTACGCGTCCACGAGCACGAGGTCGAACGCGCCCGCGTACGGCAGCCGGTCGAGCACCTCGCGGGCGTCGCGCCCCTCGTAGAGCTCGAGGCCCTCGGGGAACGGCCCGAGGTGGCGCCGCGCGAGCGCGGTGACCGTCGGGTCGAGCTCGATGCCGACGACCTCGACGCGGCGTCCCGCGGGCGCCGTCGCGAGCAGCGTGCGGTGCAAGGTGCCGCCGCAGTAGCCGATCACGAGCACGCGCAGGGTCCCCTCGGGGCGGGTCCACGGCATCCCGTCGAACCACGCGCCGAGCGCGAGGTGGTCGTAGTAGCGACCCGCGGTCAGCAGGGTCGCCGCCTCGTCGGGCAGCGCCACGCTCTGGTACGACGCGGCGTCCTCGTCGAAGCGCAGGAACCGCGTCCGCACCTCGCGTTCGCCGCCGAACAAGGGGTGGCGGCCCGGGAGCGTCACGGGCACGAGCTCGCGCGTCTCGACGCTGCGTACGGTCTGGTACGCGGACTCGAGCTCCTCGACCTGTCCCTCGTCGCTGCGCAGCGGGCCGCGCGGGGCCACGACCGCGAGGACGGCGGCGAGCGCGGCGCATCCCGCGACGCCGACGCGAGGCCCGGTCCGCGACGGTCGCGTCGGGGCGACGGCGGGCGCGGCGACCGGGTCGGCCCCGCCGCGGTCGTCGCCGACGAGCTCGCCCTCCTCGGGGGCCCGGACGGCGTCGAACAGCCGCAGGACCTGGAGCGCGACGTACCCGAGGCCCGCGGCGGCGAAACACGTCCACCGGACGCCGAGCGACGGGAGCAACACGAGCGGCGTGAGGTAGCACCCGACGAGGCTCGCCGCGGTGGACGCCGCGAGCACGGCGCCGGCGGCGCGGCCCGCGGTGTCGCCGGCGAGGATCCGCAGCCGCACCGCGACCGGGCCGGTCGCGCCCGCGGCGAACAGGACCGGACCGAACGCCACGAGCGCGCCCGCGAACGCGCCCAGGTGCAGGGCGACCAACGCGGCGAACTGCGGCGCGAACGGGAGCGCGAGGGCGGCGAACCAGGCGATCCGCAGCCGGCGACGGTCACCGGCGCCGGCGGGGGCCCCGCCCCCCCACCAGGCGCCGAGCGCGCCGGCCAGGAGGACCGCCGCGATCGACGCGGCGAACGTGGCGTTGGTCCCGCCGACGGCCGGGGTCAGGGCGCGGAACGCCGTGAACTCGAGCACGGTGACGAGCAGCCCGGCGATCGTCGGCAGGATCAGCGTCGCGCGGGGTGCGCGACTACGACCGACGTCCGCGGCGTCGGCGAGGGCGCGGGGGCGCGGCGGAGCGGGCCTCGCCGTCGCGAGCCCCACGACCGCGGCCAGGACGGCGCCGAGCGCGATCGCGCCCCGCGAGCCGAACGCGGGCACGAGCCACGGCCCGGTCGCGGCGCAGCCGAAGAGCGCGCCCAGCGTGCCCGCCGCCGAGACCCGGCCCGCCGCGCGCCCCGCCTCGCCACGCGCGCGCGCGACGAGCACGGGCGGCACCGCGCCGAGGACGACGACCGGCGGCCCGAGCACGACGACGGTCGCGACGAGGCTGGCCCACAACGAGAGGGGCAGCGGCCGGTCCGCCGAGACGTCCACCGGCACGAGCCAGGCCGCGAGCGGCGCGACCGCGGAGGCCGCGGCGACGAGCCACCCCGCGGCGGCGGCCGCGGCCCACGGCAGTGCGCGCCCGTCGGGGTCGCGCGCGGCCCATCGCCCCCCCACCGCGGCGCCGAGCGCGAGGGCGAGCAGGGTGACGCCGACGGCGTTGGCCCAGACGTACGGGCCCTGCCCGAACCACGGCGCGACCGCGCGGACGGCGGCGATCTCGACGACGAGCGTCGCCGCGCCCGCGCAGGCCGCGGCCACGGCGTCGCCCGCCCGCGGACGGGCGGGCGCGCGCGCGGGGGCTCCGTTCACGGCGTCAACGCGGCGGCGCGTCGCCGCCGACCTTCGCCTCGAGCTCCTTCACCTTGGCCTCGGCCGTGGCCTTGACCGACGACTCGCCCTCGTCGACCGCCTTGCGGTAGAGCACGAGCGCCTTCTTGAGGTCGCCGATCTCCTCGTTCTCCTTGGCCTTCTCGAGGTAGCGCTGCGCGTTCTTCTCCCGCAGCTCGGCGGCCGGGTCGGCCGGGGTCGTCGGCGCGGGCGGCGCCCCGCCGCCGGGCTTCTCCTCGCCGGCCTACTCGTCGCGGTCGGTGCGCACCGGCACCTTCATGAACGTCAACGGGAAGAGCCAGCCGTAGTACATGCGGCGCCGGGGCCAGAACTCCGGCATCAGGTCGAAGACGTTGTCGAGCGTGCGCTGCGCGTCGAACTTCGCGGGCAGCCGGACGGCGAGCCCCTCGGCGTTCCGCGGGCTGTGGATCTTCACCTCGCGCACGGGCGTCGCGTTGACGACCAGCTTGACCTCGCGGTTGAGGTCGACCAGCTCGTCGGACAGGAAGAGGCTCACCGACCGGATGCCCGACGACGTGATGCGGATCGTGTTCGGGGCCTCGGCGGTGTCCACCACCTCGACGGCGAGGCGCGGCGGCGCGGCGTCGCTGCCCTCGACCTGCTCGATGTTCACCCAGTGCGCGAACGAGTGCATGTCGGCGTCGCGCACCGTCCACCGGAACGACTTCGGGACGACGCGGCGGAGCTCCTTCGAGGCGAGCCAGTCCGGGAGGCCCTCGGCCCCGCCGACCTTCAGCCGCTCCTTCGGGAACCCGCCGGCCTCGAGCGACTTCACGAGCGGCGCGTCCGGCGACCCGACGACGTAGATCGACAGCGTCGAGAGGTTGCGCACGAGCTCCGGGCACGACACGTCGGCCTTGTCGGCGTTGCGCACGACCAGGCCCGCGAAGAGGTGCGGCTGCGACGCGGCGAGCGCCACGGCGTCGCTCCCGCCCTCGACGACGATCCGGTCGACGTCGACGTGGTAGCGGGTCCAGAGCTCGCGCAGCGGGATGCGCTGCATGTCGAGCTTGCCGTCCTGCTTCACGAACTGCGCGCGCGTTACGACCGGCGCGAACATCAGCCAGCCCTCGGGGACCTTCGTGGCCTTGCGGGGCCAGCGGCGCTTGATCACCTCGGACCCGGGGTCCTTCTGCTGCCCCTTGTCGTTCATGAAGTCTTCGAGGTCGTGCAGCGTGACGACGGCCGGGTACGGCGCGAGCGTCGGCAGCTTCTTGCCCTTGCGCGCCTCCTCGTAGCCCGTCGGCAGCGACACCGACAGCCGCAGCTCGCCCCAGCTCACCGCCACGATGTTCGTGGAGGTGTCGAGGTCGATCCGGCTCTCCTTGTCGCCCTTCACCAGCGCCTTCTCGAACGCCGGGGCGTACGCGCGGGCGGGGTAGATGAGCCCCATGAGCGACTCGCGGTCCGCCAGGACGTCCGTCCCGGACTCGCGCAGCTTCTTGAGGGCGTCGACGAGCTGGGTGCGGGCCTTGAAGCCGTCCGGGTTCTCGACGTCGAGGTACCCGCGCAGGAGCGGCACCAGCTTCTCGCGCTCCTTGGGGTCGAGCGCGCGCTTCGCGGGGGCGGCGGGCGGCGCCGCGGGGGCCGCCGGCGCGTCGGCCGCGGACGCGACGGGCGTCCAACCGGACGGGGCCAGCGCCGCGGACGCGGGCAGGGCGACGAGCGCCGCGGCGAGGAACGGTCGGGTGAGGCTCGGCTTCATCGGATCGGGCTCCCGCGTCGGACCGGCCAGCGGCCCGGGGGTACGGACGGTCCCGGGCGGCCGCCGGGCGGATCGTACACG
>JAEUHO010000028.1 GCA_016795345.1 Planctomycetia bacterium
GGGCGGGCGGCGGGTTGGCGGGCGCCGTCGCCGGCGGCGGCGGCAGCACGCGCGGCGGCGGGGGCGGCGGCGGCGGCGGCATCGGGGGCGGCTCGGCCGACGGGGCCGGCTGCACCGGCGGGGGCACGATCACCGGCGGCGGCGCGACCGGCGGCGGCACGACCACCGGCGGGCGCGCGGGCGTCGGGACGACCACCGGCGGCGACACGACCGGCGGCGTGACCGGCGCGGGCACCGGGGCCGAGGTCCCGCCGCCGCGGGCCAGCCATCCCTCCCACGCGGTGCGGTCCTTGCCGAGGTCCGTGCCGGCGATGCGCACGAGCGCGAGGTGCGCCTTGTGGCGCACGCCGCCGTCGTCGTCGGACAGGAGCCCCACGAGCCGCGTCGCGGCGACCTTCCCGCCCACGGCGCCGAAGTACTCCGCGATCTCGCCCCGGACCAGCGCGTTGCTCTCGACGTCGAGGCGCTCGGCCACCGTCTCGACGGCCCGCGCGTCGCCGACCGTCTTGAGGCCGAGCACCGCCGCGCGGCGCACGTGGGCCGCGCCGTCCGACACCCCGCCCGTCAGCGACGCCACGACGACCTCGCGCGACCGCCGCACCATCGCCCGGTCGAACACCTCGCGCAGGGCCGGGTCGGTCTCCTGGGTCACGAACGGATACGACGGGAACCACCGCAGCGCGTCCTTCGTGAGCTGCAGGTTCGGCATCTGGTACGTGCCGATCTCCTCCACGATCGCGGCCACCCGCTGGCGCGTCGCCGGCGTGTCCTGGCGGCGCCGCCCCTCGGGGTCGTGGATGACCTCCTTCAGCTCCTTCAGCTGCGCGAGGAACCGGTCGCCGCGCTCCGGTCGTGGCGTGTACGGCACCACGGGCATCCGCGTCGCGAGCAGGGCCAACGACCCGGCCGCCTGGTCCTTCGCGAGCGACACCGGGTCCTCGATCAACACGTCCGACAGCAGCAGGATCACCTGCACCTGGCCCTCGAGCCGCGTGTACTCCGCCGTCCCGAGCCGCCGCACCGCGTCCACGCACTTGTCCGCGAGGTACGGGTCGGGCGAGTCCTTGTAGGCGAAGTTCTTCTTCTCGTGGGCGTTCAGGACGACGTCGTAGTAGTACGCCGTCCCGCGGTCCATCCCCAGCCAGTCGTAGAAGATCGTGTCCATCGCCCCGCCGCCGGACGAGAGCTTCCGCGAGCAGCCGGCGGCCGCCGCCAGGCAGACGAGGCCGGCGAGGACGTTGAACCCACGACCCATCCGCATGAACGACGACCCTCCGAGGCACGATGCGGCGCGGATGGTACCCGGCACCCCCGCGGAACCGCGGACATCCGTGCGCGGCGACCCGCGACCCACGGGACCGCGAGGCCCGGCCGCCGCCAGGACCCGAGCGCCGAGGGTCCGACCGGCCACTCGGTCGGATGGCGCGGATCGGGCAGGGCCTTTGGCGCCGTGCGTTTCCGGGGGGTAACATCCGTGGCGGCCCGGCCACGGTGGCCGCGCCCGAACCCGCCCGAACCCCCGCAAAGGACCGACTTCGGGGGATTTTCCGAGCGGTATGCCTTTTGTAGCGTTCTCACCGGCGGGGTGCTTCTGCCCCGTCCCCCCACGATCTGCCCCGGACTTCCCCGAGGAGGTTTCCCGATGCGGTTGCGTTCATGGATCCTGCCTGCGCTGCTCGCGACGCCGATGCTGATGCCGGACGGCGCGCTCGCCTGCATCCGTTTCAAGAAGCCCGGTGGCGCGGTCCCCCCGGGCCTGCGTGAGCCGAGCGATCCGCCCCCGCCGCCGCCGGCGACCCCCCCGCCGACGACCGGCACGGACGGCGGCCCGCCGCCGACGACGCCGAGCGGCCCGGTGACCCCGACGACGCCGGCCCCGACGACGGCGACGCCCCCCGACCCGACGACCCCGAACGGCGACGGGCCGGCGAAGAAGAAGCAGGCCTCCGACGACTCCACCTGGGAGACGTGGTGGGCCCTGAACCGCATCGAGTTCTTCCCGCACCGCTACGTCTCGTCGGTGGTCTCGCACGAGGGCCCGGTGGCCCGCGGCGCGAAGCCCCTGTCGGCCGACGTCGTCCGCGCGAAGCTCTGGAAGCCCCTCCTCGCCCTCAAGGACAACCGCGAGGTCTTCGTCCGTGAGGCCGCGCTGATCACGATCGGCCGCATCGCGTGCGACGACGGCCTGCGCGCCGAGGCCCGCGAGATCCTCGTCAACGCGATCAACGACAAGAACCACCTGGTCGCCCGCGCCGCCGCGCTCGGCCTCTTCTACGTCGCCGACGAGACGTCCATCCTCCCGATGGCGAAGCTCGCCGAGGACCCGAAGACCGAGTCCGACGTCCGCGCCTTCCTGGCGATCACCATCACGGCGGTCGGCAGCGACATGGCCATCCCGATGCTGACCAAGATGGTCTCGTCGGAGAAGTCGGCCGACTTCGAGCTCGTGTCCGCGGCGATCATGGCGCTCGGCTTCACGCCGGGCCCGGAGAGCCAGCGCACGCTGACCGAGGTCTTCAAGAACAAGAAGTACCGCGCCGAGCTGCGCGCCATGGCGGCCGAGTCGTTCGGCCGGCGCGGCAGCCTCGCCGACGGCCAGGACGTCCTCCTCGACGCCCTCACGGACCGCGAGATCGACATCCGTCGGTCGGCCGCGATCGCGCTGGGCGTGCTCGACTACCGCACGGCGGCCGAGCGCGAGATCGACGCCCTGACGGCGCCGTACGACACGTCGATGGGCGCCCCGCTCCCGGTGGACGTCCAGGCGAAGGTCACCGAGCTCAAGAAGGCGATCCCCGCGCAGCGCGAGGTCCTCGACAAGCCGACGCGCGAGATCGTCAAGAAGCTCGCCCACGCCCTCGAGAACGACAACGACCAGTTCGTCTGCAGCATGGCCGCCATCTCGCTCGGTCGCATCGCGGCCGTGACGGGTGACGCGGTCGCGATCCGTCGCCTCGAGCTCGACCTCAAGAAGGAGCGCAACACGGTCCGCGAGTACGAGATCCTCGCCCTCGCGATCGCCAAGGCTCCCAACGCGTTCGACATCGCGAAGGACGCGGTCGAGGGCAAGAACAAGATGGCGACGACCGAGGCCGCGGGCATGATCGCCCTCGGCATCCTCGGCGACGAGCGTGGCAACGAGATCCTCCGCCGCCAGGTGGAGGAGGGTGCCCACCCGCTGCTCCGCGGCTACGCGGCGATGGCGCTGGGCATGCTCGGCAACGACCGCTCGCAGAGCCCGATCATGTCGCTCGTGAAGACGACGAAGTCGCCGGACGCGATCTCGTTCGGCGCCCTCGGCCTGGCCTTCCTCGGCCAGCGCTCGAGCAGCGACGTCCTCATCAAGCGCATGACGGAGACGGGCAACCCGGACGTGGCCGCCTTCTGCGTGTACTCGCTCGGTCTGATGAAGGACCGGACGAAGCTCGACCAGCTGGTCGAGATCGCGGAGAAGCACGACTCGTTCTTCGTCCAGTCCGCCGCGACGGCCGCCATCGGCTACGTCTCGTCGGCCGAGGACTACCCGCGCCGTCACCTGATGGCCCGCGGCTTCAACTACCTGCTGAACCTGCAGCTCCTCGAGAACTTCTTCTACAAGCTCTAGAGCGCCGCAGTTCCCCGTAGGTCCGA
>JAEUHO010000043.1 GCA_016795345.1 Planctomycetia bacterium
ACCTGCGCGAGGTGCACCGACCAGGTCGCTTCGGACGGGTCGGGGCCCGCGGCGGCGCGGGCCTCGATGCGCGCGCGGGTGACCTCCGGGGCGACCTCGAGGGAGAGGACCGCCGCCGGGCAGCCCAGGCGCCGCGCCACCGCGACGGCCGACGCGCGGGCGCCCCGCAGGAGGTAGGTCGCGTCGAGGAGCACGGGCCGCCCCGCCGCCAGCGCCGCGGCCGCCCTCGCCTCGAGGGCCGCGTAGGTGCGCAGCGACATCTCGCGGCCGTACAGCGCCTCGAGGGCCGGGCCCTCGACGCGGGCCGACGGGGCGAGCCCCGCGAGGCGCTTGCGTTCGACGTCGCTCGACACGACCTCCGCCCCGAGGACGGGCGCGAGCGCGCGGGCCACCGCGCTCTTCCCGACGCCGGACGGCCCGGCCAGGAGCACGAGCGGGGGCGGCGTGCCGAGGCGCGCGTACGACCACGCGAACGCCAGGTGGCGGCGCGCGCCCTCGAGCGCGGCGGCGCGGTCCGGCGCGGGGATCTCGGGCTCGCCCGCGCGGTGCGCGTCGACCTTCGCCCGCACGTGCGCCCGGTAGGCGAGGAAGAGGGGCAGCAGGGCCGCCGCGTCGGGGTCGGGGCGCGCGGCGAGGTAGGCCGCGAGGTACGCGTCGGCGAGGTCGCGGCGGCCGAGCGACGCGAGGTCCATGGCGAGGAACGCCGCGTCGGACAGCGGGTCGATGCAGCGGAGCGTCGGCGCGAACTCGATCCCGTCGATCACGAGCCACGGCGGGCGACCGGGCCTCGCGTCCCGGACCACGTGTTCGGCGCGCAGGTCGCCGTGCCCGTCCACGGGGACCCCCGCGCGGTGCCGCCGCACGATCGTCGCGCGCGCGTCGCGCAGGAGCCGGGCGACGCGGCGGTCGAGCCACGCGTGGAGCGACGGGCCGAGGGTCGCGGACTCGGCCCGGGTCGCGAGGAAGTTCTGCCGCAGGATGCGGGCGAACGCGATGGGCCGCGCGATCCGCGCGGCCTGCGTGGTGCGGGCGCCGGCGTGGAACGCCGCGACGAGCCGGCCGACGTCCTCGACCTCGGCGGGGGTCGTGACGCCGGTCGCGATGCGGTGCGCGAGGGTGTCGTCGTCGCGCAGGCGGCGCATGACGACGGCCCAGTCGACGGGCGGGGAGTCCCCCGGGCGCCCCGTCGTGGGGTCCCCGACCGGCCGCGGCAGGTCCCCCACCACCAGGCGGCCGGCGCGGCGGACGACCGGGGCGACGCCGAGGTAGACGTCCGGCGCGAGCCGCCGGTTGATCCGGACCTCCTCCTCGCAGCAGCGCCGGCGGGCCTCCAGGGTCGAGTAGTCGAGGACCCCCCACAGCGCGAGGGTCTTCTTCACCTTGTAGACCCGGTCGCCCGTCAGGAACACGAGGGAGATGTGCGTCTGGCGCACGTCGACGGAGGGACCGGCCTCGGGCAGGGCCTCCGGGCGGGCGAGGTCGGTCAAGAGTTCCAACGGGTCCACGGCGGGCGCATCCTACAGGCGCCATGCCTCCCCGCCGCCCTCTCCGCGTCGTCGTGACCGCGGGCCCCACGCGCGAGCCCCTCGACGACGTCCGGTTCCTCTCGAACGCCTCCACCGGCCGCATGGGCATCGAGCTGGCGCGCGAGGCGCGCCGCCTCGGCGCCCGCGTGACGCTCGTCCTCGGCCCGACGACGGAGGCGCCGCCGCCGCGCGTCGACGTCGTGCGCGTCGTGACGTGCCGCGAGATGTTGTCGGCGACCCGCGCCGCCGCGCGCGGCGCCGACGTGCTGGTCTTCGCCGCCGCGCCCGCCGACTGGCGGCCCGCGGTGCGCGCGAAGGGCAAGCTCAAGAAGGACGGCTCGGGCCGTCCGCGCGCGCTGACGCTCGTCGAGAACCCCGACATCGCCGCGACGCTCGGCCGCACGAAGGGCGCGCGCGTGCACGTCGGGTTCGCGCTCGAGGTCCAGCGCCCGTTCTTCTTCGCGCGGCGCAAGCTCGAGAAGAAGCGCTTCGACGCGATCGTCCTCAACAGCCCCGCCAACGTCGGGCCCGGCGGCGGCGAGGTCTTCTGGATCCGGCCCGGCGCGACGCCCGAGCCGATCGCCGCGCGCGGCAAGGCCGCCGTCGCGAAGGCCATCGTCGCGCGCGCGTTCGCGCTCCGCGCCGGCCGCTGAACGGGACCGCGAGGCCCGGCGGCGATTCCGGACGCGGACCCGTCGAGCGACGCAACGGCCGGGCGCCCACAAGGGGCGCCCCTACGGCGCACCTCGATCGTGGCGACCGGTCGCGATCACCACGGCGTGGACGGCGCACGCCGATCGTGGGGACCCGTCGCGGTCGCCACGGCGTGGACGGCGCACCTCGATCGTCGGGACCCGTCGCGGACGTGCCTTGCGCGGCGTCGGACAGAACCGGAGCGAACATCGACGAAGGCGGGGGCCCGTAGGGCGCGGCCCTCGAGGCCGCCCGGCGGGCGGCGGACCGGGACGCCCACGCCGCACGCCTCCAGCCCGAGGCCCGGCGGCCCCCGAGGGGACCGCCGGGCGCGGGCGCGCGGGCCTTGCGTCACTTCGCCGGGGTCGCGTTCCCGTCGGCCACGATGTCCTGCTTCAGCGTGCCCACGAGCGCGAGCAGCTCGGCCTTCTCCTTCGCCGGCACCTTGAACTTGTCGAGGGCCGCCGTCAGGTGCTCGGCCGACCACGTCCACTCGTCCTCGGAGATCCGCAGGCCGACGTGCGACGACTTCATGTCGCGGCCGGTGTAGGCCGAGGGCCCGCCCGTCGCCTTCGCCACGAAGGCGATGAGGTGGTACCGCAGCGTGTCCATGTCGATCGCCTTCAGCCGCGCGGCGAGGGCCTCGTTCTTCGCGAACCGCGTGTCCGCGCCGAAGCGCGCCAGGAACTCGTCGCACACCGCCTCGATCGCCTTGTGGCCGCCGAGCCGGTCGTAGAGCGACTTCTGGTCCACGATGTCGGCCTTCAGCGTGCCGACCGCCGCGAGGAGCTCGGCCTTCTCGGCGGCGGGGACCTTGAACGTGTCGAGGGCCGCCGTCAGGTGCTCGACGGACCACGTCCACTCCTGCTCGGAGATCTTGAGCCCGGCGTGGGACGTCCGCATGTCGCGGCCGGTGTAGGCGTCGGGGCCGCCCGTGGCCTTGACCACGAACGCGATCAGGTGGCCGCGGAGGACGCCCATGTCGATGGCCTTCAGGCGCGCCGCCAGCGCGGCGTTCTGCGCGAACCGCGCGTCCTTGCCGAACCGGGCGAGGAACTCGTCGCAGACGGCGGTGATCGCCGGCGTGCCGCCGAGGCGGTCGTGGAGCGAACGCTTCGCCTCCTCGTGGGCGGACGCGAGGCCGCGGTCGAGCACGGGGACGACCACGGACGCGGCCGCGAGGGCCGCGACGGCGAGGAACGGGGCGAGCCGGAGGGGACGGACCATTACTTAGGACTCCTATGTATATGGGGAGCGTACCGTCCCCCGCGGGGGGACGCAAGGCCCGGCGGCCGCCGGACGGTTCCCCCTCCCCTACGGGCGCGCCCGCGCCTCGGATGCCGCGATCGGGCGCAGCGGCGCGGCGGCGAGTCGGACCTCGCGGGAAGCGCCGCGGCGGGGACGTCAGTCGTCCACCCGCTGCATCATCCAGTAGGAGTCCGTCACCCGACCCGTCTCAAAGTCCACGGCCGGGACCCACCACATGTGGGGCGTCCACATCAGCGTCCGCGTCCCGTCGTACGGGCCCCGCTTGCGATTCGGTTCGCTCCGCTCGAAGACCCACCACTTCGAGATCGAGTACTTCACCGCGGCCCGCTCCTCCTCGGTCGCCTCCCGCCAACTCGCCTCGAGCCGGCCCGGGGTCGACGCGGGATCGAGACTCGGCGTCCACTCATAGGTCATCGTGTGATCCGCGGCGACGCGGACCGTGATCACCCGGTCCCGCTCGATCTTCAGCACCGGCTCCCCATCGGTGCGGGGCTCGAACGAGTGCCGGAAACTCTCCTGGCGGTACGTCCCCACCGGCGACGCAGGCGGCTTCTCGACCTCGGGTGCCGCGTAGTAGCACCCCGCGAGGAGCGCCGCAGCGAGCCACAGGCCGGCCACGAGTCGGAGGCCTTTCATGGGTGCCAGCGTACCAAGCCGCGCTCGACGCTGCCGGGGCCTCGCGCGGCCGAAGCTCCGCGGCGGCAGCCCACCGGACACCGGACGGCGGCCGGTCGCGTCACCCGCGGTGAAACGACGCCGCCCCGGCCCTCGCGGAGGAGAGGCCGGGGCGGACGGCGATCGCGTCGCTCGCCGGCGCGCGGAAGCCCGCGACCGGTGGCGTGCGTCGAAGCAGTGGAGCGACTACTTGGCCTCGACGGCCGGCGCGGCCTGGACGGCGGCGGGCTTGGTGTCCGGCGTCGGCATCGGCATCGGCGCGGGCGCCGTCGGGGCGCCGCACGGCGAGCACGGCTTCGCGCAGGGCGAGCAGGGCTTCGCACAGGGCGAGCACTTCGGACGGCAGCAGCTGTTGCAGGCGGTGAGCGAGAGGGTCGCGACGGCGACGAGGCCGAGCGCGGCACGGGCGAAGAGGCGCATGACGGTTCTCCCTCGGACGATCCCGAGTCGCGCGTAGGGTGCCCGAAGGGTCCGACAACCCGCGCGGACGCCCCCCCGGACGCCGCCGAAAGGGGCTCGTGACGACGCACTCGAACGGCCGCGGTTGTCGGACTGGCTTCCGTCGGCGCCTAGCGCATCCACCATTGGAGGCGCGACTCGGGGACCGCGCGCTCTTCCGCCGCGACTTCGAGAAGTTCGGATCCCGACGCGAACCGCGAACTCCGGACCGACTCTCCCGGACGAAGCCGGACGTCCCGCACGGCACCGCCGTCGAATCGGAAACGCACCCAGAGTTCGGACGTCGTCGGGTTGTCCGCGGCACTCGCGACGACGCCGTCCAGTCCCCGGCGCGGCAGAGTCGGCGCCTGTCGCAAGAAGAGCACCTGCCAGGCGCCCGAGTTGCGGACCGGCGTGACGACCCCGCGCTCGTCGAGCGCGCTCGGCGGAGCGAGCGCCGCCGTCGCGGACCGCGTCGGCGGCGGACAAGGCGGGTCCGGATTGCAGGACGCGAGCGTGAGGACGGCGACGCCGCTCACGAGCGCGATCGACCGGCCGCCGCCACGGCGATCTCTACCTCGCACGAAAGACGACCTGGCGGGTTTCGTCAAGGCGCACCTCGAACTCCACCGGGGAAGGATCGCACCACGACGCGCGGATGGAGGCGGTCCAACGTCCTAGCGGCAGGGCTGGCAGGAGAACCGTGGCCGACTCCATCAACAGACTGGCCACGCGCGGCGCGCCGTCCGCGGAGCGGAGCACCACGGTGGCACCCCTCCCGACAGGCTCGGGGTCGGGCGGGCGAACGAGTTCGACGCTGCCCCACGCCGGAAACTCGAGACTCACCGACGCTTCGCCGGCGTCGGCGTCGACGTCCGCGTGCACGGTACACAGCTCACCGAGCTCGACTGCCGGCGCCACGGCAAGGGTCCACGAGCCCTTCGGGATCATCGCGACCAGCGTCGGGGCCCCGGGTTCGCGCGGCAGGAACGTGACCGGCACGCGCTCCGAGGATGCACCCTCGCGGGATCGGACGGTCCCCCGCAACGGGCCCACGTGCGCGCGTCCACCGGCTTCGGTGGCCCGCACCGCGACGCGGACGAACATCGGCTGCTTGAGCCGTACGGTGATGGGCGTCGGACGAGGCCCGGGCTCGATCCGGAATACCTCGACCCGAGGTTCGTAGCCCGGACTGCCCATCCTGAGCGTCACCTCGCAGCCCTGCGTCCGCTCCGCATCGAGTTCGCGCCACAGGAACTCGTCAGCGCCCTCCTCGGAACGGACAGGCATCGCCGTCCTCTGGACCCCGGCGGCGATCTCCGCCATGCCGTCGAACGACCGCAGTTCGTTGCCGCTTGCGTCGTCGAGGACGCGAATCGAGAAGCCCGCCAAGGGATCGACGACAAGCGTCACACCGACGGACGGGGCGGGCACGCGCTCCGTCTGGCGGACCATCCACTCGCTCGAGGGCGTCCAGAACGTGTACTCGCCTTCGGCCAAGCCGGTCATCTCGAACCGTCCGTCGGGCCCGGTGAACGCACGCCCCTCGTGGTAGCTCGCGGTGGACGACGAGAGCAGCCGGCCGGGTCGAACGGTCCGGAACAGGCGCCCGACGCGCGAGGTCATGCCGAGCACGCGGGGGGAGTTCGCCATCACCTCGAGCCCTGCCATCGCGTTCCCGTGCGAGTCGAGGACGCGCCCGGCGATCGTCGACCCGCGGGCGAGCTCGAGGTCGTGCCGAACGACGTCCCCCGCACGCACGTGGAGCCGCGCGAACCCGGCGAGCGCGCCCGGCACCCGCGCCCCGAGCTCGACATCGATCCCGTCGCTGGAGGGGACCTCCATCGACATCCGGTAGGCTCCGTCGGACCCGACGATCGCCTGCGCGAGCACGTCCGAGCCTCCGTTCCCGGTCGTCACGAAGACGACGGCCTCGACGCCCGCGCGGATCCGCGTGGCCGCGTGGACCCGACCGACGATGGTCGCGCTGCCGACGGCCGACGCGCGATCCGTGGGCGGAGCGTCCGTCCCGACCTCGCGAGTCGGTGGTGCCGGGACGGAGGCCGGTCGTGCCGCCAGGGTGGGGCCGGGCGAATCGTTCGCACCACCCGCCCCGTCGTACGCTCGCGGAGTCGTCGGCGCCGCGCCGAGCCACAGCCAGGCCGCGGCACCGACGATCGCGAGCACGAGCAGCAGGATCCGCACGAGTTCGGCGCTCCCTACGGGGTCCTCGAGTTGACCGACGCCGACCCGCCCGTCTCGCGGACGGTGATGTTGGAGATCGCGCAGGTCACGCTGAGCACGTCACCGGGCTTCAGGACGACGGCCGGATCAGGCCCCCAGGCCCAGTTGACGACGACGCTCTGCTGACTCCCGGTGGGCGACCCAGGGGAGTTCTGAATCGTGATCCAGCCGCTGCACTGCATCGGGTCCGGGTTCGTGTAGCGGGTGTACGTCACGCCGCTCTGGACGGTGATCGTGTCCGCGCCGACACGGCGTGTCAGCACCACGACGGCCAGCGCCGCCAATCCGATCGAGATGAGTCGGTACATGGCTCCGCCTTGTTCTATGCCTCTCGCACCCCACGACGCATCCCGGAGTCTCCCATCCCCCCCCCCCGGGTGTGTCAACCGGAATCCTGCCGCGGGCGGGCGGGCCTCGCGGTCAGAGGAAGAGGGACGCGTCGCCGTAGGAGTAGAAGCGGTATCCGGCCGCAACCGCGTGCGCGTAGGCGGCGCGCGTGCGGGTGAGGCCCGCGAAGGCCGCCACCAGCATCAGCAGCGTCGACTTCGGCAGGTGGAAGTTCGTCCAGAGCGCGTCGACGACGCGGAAGCGGAAGCCGGGCCGGACGAACAGGGTCGTCTCGCCCGGGCCCGCGCGGACGCCGCCGTCGTCGGTCGCCGCCGACTCGAGCGTGCGGACCACCGTCGTCCCGACCGCGACCACGCGACGGCCCGCGCGGCGCGTGGCCGCGATCGCCGCGGCCGTCGCCGCCGGCACGTCGTAGGCCTCGGCGTCCATCGGATGCGCGTCGACGTCGTCGGTCGTGACCGGGCGGAACGTCCCGGGACCGACGTGCAACGTGACCGTCGCGGTCGAGAGGCCGCGCGCGCGCAGGCGCGCGAGGAGGTCGTCGGTGAAGTGCAGGCCGGCGGTCGGCGCGGCGACGGCGCCGGGCTCGCGCGCGAACACGGTCTGGTAGTCGAGGCGGTCGCGCGCGTCGGCGGCCCGGCGGACGTAGGGCGGGAGCGGCGTCGCCCCCACCCGCTCCGCGAACGCGACGACGTCGTCGGTGCCCTCGAACCGCACGATGCGGTCGCCGCCGGCGTCGACGTCGTCGATCACGCAGGCGACGCCCTCGCCGAGGGTGAGGCGGATCCCGGGACGCATCCGCCGACCGGGCGCGAGCAGCACGCGCCACCGGCCGTCGCCCGTCGGTCGCACGAGGAACACCTCGACCGCGCCGCCCGTGTCGGCCCGCGTCGCCGCGAGCCGCGCGGGGATCACGCGCGTGTCGTTGACGACGAGCAGGTCGCCCGGCGCGAGCAGGTCCGGGAGGTCGCGGACCACGCGGTCGTCGAAGGGCCCCTCCTCCCGCGGCACCACGAGCAACCGCGCGGCGTCGCGCGGGACCGCGGGCCGGGTCGCGATGCGGTCCGGCGGGAGGTCGTAGTCGAAGTCGGCGGTGCGCATCGTCGAGGGGGGAGTGCGAGGGCGGCGGAGCCCGGATCGGCGCCCGCCGCGACGGAGATGGACCGCAGCCGAACGCGTCCGGACCCGAACCCGTCAGGAGCCGGTTCCGTCAGGAGCCAGATCCCGTCAGGAAAACGTGAGGTCCTGGCCGTCCTTCGTGTCCTTGACGAGGATGCCGCGCGCCGCGAGGACGCCGCGCAGCCGGTCGGCCTCGGCGAAGTTCCGCCCGCGACGCGCCGCGAGGCGCGCGTCGACGAGCGCCTGCTCCTCGGCCGAGAGCGCGCGCGTCGGCACGAGCGACAGGCCCAGCGACGCGTCCGCCAGGTCGAGCAGGGCGACGCCCGCGGCGGCCTCGGCCGGCGCGAGGCTGCCCGCCGCCAGCGCCTTGTTCGCCTCGTGGACGAACCCGTGCACCGCGGCCATGGCGCCCGGCGTGTCGAGGTCGTCGTCCATCCGTTCGCCGAACGCCCTCCGCGCGTCGGCCGCGGGGCCGGTCGTCGCGGGCGCGGCGCCGCCCGCCGCCTTCGCGAGGCGGGCCCGCGCGTCGGTCAGGTTGCGGAGCGTCGCGGCCGCGGCCTCGAGGCCCGCCCACGAGAAGTCGATGGGCGTGCCGTAGTGCGCCGACGCCACCATGTAGCGGAA
>JAEUHO010000044.1 GCA_016795345.1 Planctomycetia bacterium
CCCTGAGTTGGCTCGCGCGGCTGTTCCGGCGCTCGCTTCCAAGGGCGACAACCGGAACTTCAGCGCGAACCGAGGGAAACCGCGGGGCTCAACGCCCAACGGTCCCGCGCTCCGCCGGGCCGCGCGCAGACCCCTAGAACCGAACGGGCCTCGCGTGCCAGCCACGGGGGCGGCAGAGCGCCGTCCGGGAAGATCTCGAAGACGCCCGGCCGAGAAATCGGCCGCGCGTCTCCGGTGGGGCGCGGGCGGTGGCCGTGGGGCGGGGGGGCGATTGGTGAGGGCGTACCGGGGGGGCTGGGATGCCGGGGGGGCGGGCTGTGGAGCGAGATGCCGGGGGGGGGATGACCCCCGGGGTGGGGGGGGGCGCCGGGGGGGGGTGCGACAGGAGTGTCGAATCCGAGTTGAGCCCGACCGGATTCCCCGTAAGATGCTCCGCTGACCTGGGAGGGTCCTTCATGCGCACTCTGTTCCTCGCCGGTGGCGTCCTCGCCCTGGCTTCGTTCGCGGCCCCGGCCCTCGGCGACTCGTCGTCCCGTGAGGTCCAGTCGGCCGTCGATGCCTACCTCGCGACGGCCAAGGCCGACGCCAGCCTCGTCGGCGGCGCGGGCCAGGCCGGCTACGACGGCGGGTTCTGGATCCGCGGTGGCTCGTTCCTCATGAAGATCAACCTGACGCTGCAGACGCGTTGGGAGGGCTTCGATTGGGACGACACGGCGGCCGAGCCGGCCCCGGGTGGCGACCTGTCGGGCTTCTCGCTCCCGCGCGCCACGCTGAAGTTCTCGGGCGACGCGACCTGCGACGTCCACTACTACGCCGAGCTCGAGTTCGGTCACGCGGGGCACTACCTCGCGATCAACCAGAACCGCAGTTTCGTCGGGACGCTGGGGCTGCTCAACCAGCAGACGTTCGAGTTCGGCACGCCGGACTACGGCACGCTGCGCGAGGGCTGGATCGAGTACGAGACGAGCCCGTACTTCATCTTCCGCATGGGTCTGGTCAAGACGCCGACGACCCGTCAGCTGATGACGCCCCCCGAGATGCAGCAGTTCGTCGATGTCTCGATGGCCTCCGCGGTCATCGGCACGACGATGCCCGGCTACTCGGACCGCAACCGTGACTACGGCGCGCTGATGCACGGCGCGTTCGGCTGCGACGGCGAGTTCCAGTACATGCTCGCGATCACCAACGGCGACGGCCCGGTCCACCGGAACGTCCTCGACGGCGAGACGAGCGACAACTTCGCCGGCTCGGCCCGCGTGAACTGGGACATCAAGGGTCACCTCGGCTACGAGGAGGGCGCGCTTCGCGGTCACGACTGCGATTGGGCGGCCTCGATCGGCGCCTGGGCGCACTACTATCTCGACGCCCGTCAGCACAACCCCTTCAGCAAGTTCGCCGACCGCCTCACGTGGGGCGCGGACGCGGCCTTCGGCTGGGGTGGCTTCTCGATGACGGCGGCCTACAGCGCGTGGGACTGGCAGAACGACGCCTCGGGCTTCGAGTCCGACGGCTTCTCGTACCTGATCCAGGCCGGCTACCTCTTCCCGGGCACGGCCTGGGAGATCGCCGCGCGTTACTCGGCCTACGAGGCGAACATCGGCAGCAACACGTTCAGCGAGGCGACCGAGATCGGCGTCGCGGTGAACTACTACATCGACGGGCACGCCGACAAGGTGACCCTCGACGTGGCGATGATCTCGTCGGACTCGGTGAACACGTTTGCCGACACGTACGCCGGCTACAACGCCACCTTCGACAGCGACGCGGTGCTGGTGCGGCTGCAGTGGCAGCTCGCGCTCTGACGATCGCACGGTTGTGTTGATCCTCGACGCCCGGCCGTTCATCGGCCGGGCGTCGTTCTTTTGACGCTGCCACTGTCAGTTGGCTCGCGCGGCTGTTCCGGCGCTCGCTTCCAAGGGAAGGGACCCGAGGCCCGGCGCGGTTCGAGGGGGACGGAGGGGCTCGACGCCCAACGGCTCCTGCGCTCCGCCGGGCCGCGCGCAGACCCCTAGAACCGAACGGGCTTTGCGTGCCAGCGACGCGGGCGGCAGATCGCCGTCAGGCAGGAGTTCGAAGACGCCCGGCCGAGGAATCGGCCGGGCGTCGTTCTCTTGACGCTGCCACTGTCAGTGGGCTCGCGCGGCCACTCCGGCGCTCGATAGTTGCGCTCCGCCGGGCCGAGCCGACCTCTGGAGCCGAACGGGCCTCGCGTGCCCGTGAGGGGGGGCGTCGTCAGGCGGGATCGCGCCTGGAGGGGGTGCCGGGGGGGCGACGGCGGGCGAAGGAAGGGAGATCCGGGGGGGCAGGGTGCGGAACGGGCGGGCGGCGGCCGATGCACTGGAGGGTGGCATCGAGCCGTCCCCCGGTGATCGTGGCGCCCCACGGGCAGGTGGGGCGTTCCGGGTTGAGTTCGGACGGCACTTCCGTAGCATTCCGCCTGACCTGGGAGGGTCCCCTATGCGCAGTCTGTTCCTCGCCGGTGGCGTCGTCGCCCTGGCCTCGTTCGCCGCCCCGGCGCTCGCCGACACGTCGTCGCGCGAGGTGCAGTCGGCCGTCGACGCCTACCTCGCTTCGTCGAAGGCCGATGCCGGTCTCGTGGGCGGTGCGGGCCAGGCCGGCTACGACGGCGGCTTCTGGATCCGTGGCGGTTCGTTCCTGCTGAAGATCAACCTGACGCTGCAGGCGCGTTGGGAGGGCTTCGACTGGGACGACACGGCGGTCGAACCGCGTCCGGGTGGCGACCTGTCGGGCTTCTCGCTCCCGCGCGCGACGCTGAAGTTCTCGGGCGACGCGACCTGCGACGTCCACTACTACGCCGAGCTCGAGTTCGGGCACGCGGGCCGTAACGACGGCCTGTCCCCCGTCGTCCGCGAGATCGACAACGTGGACAAGGGGGTGCTCATCGGCGGCCCGAACGAGGGCGACCAGGCCGGCAGCTCCGAGGAGCTCTACGGCATCCTGCGCGAGGGCTGGATCGAGTACGAGACGAGCCCGTACGCGATCTTCCGCATGGGTCTCGTCAAGACGCCGACGACCCGCCAGCTGATGACGCCGCCGGAGATGCAGCAGTTCGTCGACGTCTCGATGGCCTCGAGCTTCATCGGCGAGACGATGCCGGGCTTCAGCGACCGCAACCGTGACTACGGCTTCCTGCTGCACGGCGCCTTCGGCTGCGACGGCGAGTGGCAGTACATGATCGGCGTCACGAACGGCGACGGCATCGTGCACCGCAACGTGCTCGACGGCGAGAC
>JAEUHO010000056.1 GCA_016795345.1 Planctomycetia bacterium
GGCCGGGCTGCGCCAGGTGCCCGCCGCCGCGCTGCTCGCGGGCCTCGCGTGCGCGGCCGATGCGGCCGGCGGCCGTCCGCGGCCGATCTAAGGACTGGGTCCCCGCCCGTCGCGGACCCTCCCGGCCCGCCGTGGCGGGGATCCGGACGGGAAGGGCCGCGACCGCCCGGGGCCCTGCTACGTTCAAAAGGTACGGCCGCCCGGCCGTGGAGCCCCCCGGTGATCGTCCTTCGGATCGAGGTCCGCGGCCACCGAGCCGACGTCCGGTGGCCCGGCGCCGAGGCGGTCGTGGGCGCCGGCGAGACGGCGGCGATCCAGCGCGACGACGCGGGCTGGGCCCCGCGCGAGGCCGTCCTCGTCCACGTCGGGGACCACGTCCTGTGCGTGCGCGCGGACGGGTCGGGGCAGCAGGTCCTGCGCATCGGCGACTCGGTCCGGATCGGCGACGCGACGCTGACGCTCGCGGGCCTCGCCGCCGAGGCCGAGGGACCGCGGGAGGTGCCGCCGGCGGCGCCGCGCGACCCCGCGCCGGTGGCGCTCCTCGTCGCGTCGCCCCCCGACCTCGACGACCTCGACGTGGCGACCCTCCGGGCGTCGGACCGCGAGGCCCGGCCGCCCGCGCCCGCGGCGACGCCCCCGCCGCCGCCCGCGCCGTCGCGGCGGCTCGCGACCCAGAGCTTCGACGAGGAGCTCGCCGAGATGCTGCGGCGCTCGCCGTGGTGGCTCCTCTCGGCCGCGGTGCACGCGCTGCTCATCGCGCTGCTCTCGATCCTCGCGCCGGCGACCCAGCCGCCGCCGCGGGATCCCGTCCACGGCCTCCTCACGGCGAGCACGGAGCACCTCGACCCGCTCGAGTCCGGCGGCCCCGAGGACCAGCTGCCGCTCGACGCGCCCCCCGACGAGCCGCGCGCGCCCGAGCTCGACGACCCCGCGCCGGCGCCCGACGAGCTGCCGCTGCCCGACGACCTCCCGTCGACGGAGCGCGACCCGTCGCTGCCGATGGAGGCCGAGGACCTCCTGCCCCCCACCGTGATCGAGCCCACGCTCGGGCCCATGGGCGCGGTGACGAAGCTGCGCATCGCGGAGAAGAACGTCGTCACGAAGAAGCCGCCGGCGACCGACCTCGACGCGGTCAACCACGACATGGAGCGGGCGCGCGAGGTGAACCAGCACGCGGCCGCGCACGTGCGCGCCGCGATCGCGGCGGGCGCGGGCCCGCTCGGGCGCGTGCTGAAGGGCCTGCGCACCAAGGACATCCTCGTGGTGAAGGGCTCCTTCGACAAGATGGAGATCACGCTCGAGGAGCTGGGCCTGCCCTTCACGCTGAAGGCGCCGTACGACCTGCCGGGCTACCCGCTCGAGCAGCACAAGCTGCTGTTCTGGAACTGCGGCGAGAGCGTCCTGCGGCCCCACGAGCACGAGCGCGTCGTGCGCGCGGTGCGCGAGTTCGTGCTCGCGGGCGGCTACCTCTTCACCACGGACTGGGCGCTGTCGAACCTCGTCATCCCGGCGTTCCCCGGCCACCTGCGGACGAAGGGGCGCATCCACCCGCTGCCCGAGCTCATCGTCGACATCGTGCCGGCGGAGGGCCTCGAGTCGCACCGGCTGCTCGAGGGCGTGTTCGAGGCGCGGACGACGCCGCGCTGGTGGCTCGAGCAGGCGTCGTTCGACGTGGAGGTCCTGCGCAAGGACGTCGTCGAGGTGCTGGCGGAGGCGCCGACGCTCGCCCGGCGCCCCGAGGGGCGCGGCACGGCCATCGCGGTGACGTTCCCCGCCGGCCGCGGGCGCGTGCTGCACGTCGTCGGGCACTACTACCAGCAGAAGGGCAACGTGGCCGGGGCCATCGGCGCCCAGCGCCTGCCCCTCAACTTCGTGCGCATGCGCCTCGACCCCGCCACGACCGACCCGCGCTGACGGCTTGCTCCGAGGGGACGGGCGCCTTCCGGTCGGCGGCGGGAGGCGCCTCGCCGCGTCACGCGTCGTCCGCGAGGGACACGCGCTCCTCCTCGTTCCACGCGATGCGCCTCCCGAGCGCCCGCCCGAAGACGGGTCCTCGGTTTCGTCGCAGACCCTGGCGCACGTGCGGTCGCGGACCGCGCGGGGCGTACACTCCCGCCGTGGACGCCCGCACGATCTCCGGCCTGGTCCGCCCCTTCACCATGCTCGCGCCGCTCGTCGGCGTCGTCGCCGGCGCGGCCACGGCCGCGTCCGCGACCGGCGCGGCCTTCCGGCCGGAGCTCGTCGCGCTCGCGGCCCTCGCGGCCGTCCTCGCCAACGGCGCGAGCAACGCGTGGAACCAGGCGTACGACGCCGACATCGACCGCGTGAACAAGCCGACGCGGCCCATCCCCGCGGGCGCGGCGACCGTGGCGGGCGCGCTGCGGCTCGGCCACGTGTGCGCCCTGCTCGGGCTCCTCGTCGCGGGGGCGCACGCGGCGCTCGTCGGGCGCGTGGCGTTCCTCGCGTGCGTCGCGGGCGGCGTCGTCGCGACGTGGGCCTACAGCGCGCCGCCCTGGCGCACCAAGGCGCGCCTGTGGCTCGCGAACCCCACCATCGCCGTGCCGCGCGGCTTCCTCGTGCCGGTGGCGGGCTGGGCGGTCCTCGCGCCGGTCACGTCGGTCGAGCCGTTCGCGCTGGGCCTCGTGCCCGGCCTCTTCGTCCTCGGCGCGGCGACGACGAAGGACTTCGCCGACGTCGAGGGCGACCGCGCCCACGGCTGCCGCACGCTGCCCGTCGTGCTGGGCCTCGCGTCGGCGGCGAGGGTGGTCGCGCCGTTCCTCGTGCTGCCGTTCCTCCTCTACCCGCTGCTCGCGCTCCTCGGCGCGGTGCAGCGGCCGTTCGCCGCGTGGGCGGTCGCGGGCGCGCTGCTCGCGGCCGGCGGCGCGTGGACGGCGCGCGCGCTGCTGCGCGACCCGTCGTCGCTCGCGACGGAGCGCAACCACCCGGCGTGGCGCGGCATGTACCTGCTGATGCTCGCGAACTACCTCGTCGTGCTCGCGGTGTACGTGGCCGCGCGCTGACCGCGCCGCGTCACCGCGCGCGGCGGGCCCAGCGCAGCTTCGCGGGCGCGGCGCGCGGGTTCGACGCCACCTCGCGCGGCGACGCGCGGATCACGTCGTCGGCCACGGCGTCGTAGAGCCCCGCCTCGAGGCCCGCGCGGAACGCGTGCTTGACGCGGCGGTCCTCGCCGCTGTGGAACGAGAGCACGCCGACGCGCCCGCCCGCCCGGAGGCACCACGGCAGCGCGGCGAGGAGCCGGTCGAGGCCGCCGAGCTCGTCGTTGACGAGGATCCGCAGGGCCTGGAACGCGCGCGCCGCCGGGTGCGGCGCGTCGGGCTCGCGCCGCTGCCGCGCCTTCCACGCGTCGAGCGTGAGGCCGTGGGCCGCGAGCACCGCGCGCGCGAGGTCCGTCGTCGTGACGAGCGGCGCGCGGGCCCGCGCGGCGACGATGGCGGCCGCGACGGCGGCGGCGCGCGGCTCGTCGGCGAGCTCGCGCAGCGCGGCCTCGAGGTCGGCCTCGGCGAGCGTGGCGACGAGGTCGGCGGCGGTCCGCCGGCGGCGGCGGTCCATGCGCATGTCGAGCGGCCCCTCGCGCCGGTACGAGAACCCGCGCGCGGGGTCGTCCACCTGCATCGACGACACGCCGAGGTCCGCGAAGACGACGTCGCAGCCGTCGAGGCCCTCGGCGCGCAGCACGTCGGGGAGCGCGGCGTGGTGCACCGCGTGCCACGTCACGCGCGCGGCGGGCCCCGCGGCCTCGAGGCGCGCGCGGGTCGCCTCGAGGGTCGGCGCGTCCTGGTCGAACGCGAGCAGCCGGCCCGCCGGGCCGAGGCGCGCGAGGAACGCCGACGCATGCCCGCCCCACCCGAGCGTGAGGTCGGCGACGACGTCCGCGGGCCCGGGCGCGAGCGCCTCGAGCACCTCGACGACGAGGATCGGCACGTGCGTGCCCGCCGGGGTGCGCCCGCGCGCGCGGACGTGGGCCGCCTCCTCGGGATATCGCGAGGGGTCGTGCTCCTTGTACTTCTCGCCGAACGCGCGCGGGTGCGTGCCCGCGTAGCGCGGGCGTCGCGCGCGCCGCGGCGCGGGCTCGGGGGCGTCCTCGCGCGGGGCCGGGTCGGCGTCCACGCGAGGCGCGCGTCCTACGCGTTCTTCACGCAGCGGAAGCCGATGTTCTCGAACTTGTCCTTCGCGCCGGCCTCGAGGCGGAGGTCCGCGCGCAGGATCGTCACGGGGTCGCTGTAGCAACCGCCCTTCACGACCTGCAGGCCCTCGCCCTCCGGGACCGTCGAGGACGTCCACTCCCACGCGTTGCCGAGCAGGTCGAGCGCGCCGCACGGGCTCGCGCTCTTCGGGCTCGCCGTCACCGGCGCGGTGCCGCCCGTCTCGGGGTCGCGGCCGAAGCAGGCGTGCGCGGGCGTGGTGGGCTCCTCGCCCCACGGACGGATGCGCCCGTCCGCGCCGCGCGTCGCCTTCTCCCACTGCTCCTCGCTCGGGAGGTCCTTGCCCACCCACTTGCAGTACTTCAGCGCGTCCGCCGCGCTGACGCCGACGACGGGCTGCTCCGGCCCGTTGAAGCGCGGGTCGGTCCAGTACTTCGGCCAGCGGTACTGCGTCGCGCGGCAGAACGCGCCGTACTGCCGGTTCGTCACCGGCAGCTTGTCCACGTAGAACGCGGGCAGCGTGCGGGCCTCGCGTTCCGGGCCGAACTGGAACGCCCCCGCGGGCACGAGGACCATGGGCCCGTGGTCGTCGATCTCCTTCGCGAGCGCGACGGCCGGCGGCGGCGCGTGCGGCACCGGCTTCGCGACGTCGTCGAGCGGCTCGAGGGGGATGCCCTGGTCCTCGAAGAACGCGACGATGTCGGCGAGCCGGTCGTCGATGACGTCCCAGGCCTCGCCGGAGAGCTTGCGGCTGCGCTCGAGCCACCAGCGGGCGCGCTGGAAGTGGGAGGCGCGCTTGGCCTCGTCGTCGAAGTCGAACCCGTGCTCGAAGAGCAGGATGCCGACGTAGTAGCACTCCGAGTTGTCGGCGTTCGCCGGCTTGCGGTAGTGCTCCTCGAGCACGCGGAGCGCCGCCTCTTCGTCGATCGTCCCGTGGTCACCCGGGTCGACGTACTTGAGGTAGACGTACTCTTGGATCTTGCGGATCTGGTCGGTCACGAGCGCTCCGGCGGTTCCCACGGCGGACGAAACGAAGTCCCCCACGGTAGAGGGCCCTGCTCCGGGCGTCAAAGCGGCGCGGCGGCGACGGGGGCGATCGAGCGTCCCCCGGGGGGGACATGGATCCACGGGACGTGCAATCCGCCGGGGGGGACCGGAGGGCTTTCCCGGGGGAGCGTGCGGCCCGGCGGGCGCTTCCGCCCGCCGCGCACCGGGCGCGAACGGCGCACGAACCGCGGGTCCGGGCGGTTTCGGACAAAACTCTTGTCATCCAAGGGGCCCGCTCGCGCGTCTACAGAGGTGGAGCATCCGTGATGCACGCCCCGCGCCCCCCCTCACGTTCTCGCGGCCGACCGTCGATCGTGAAGATCGCCGTCCGTCTTGCGGTTCGCCGGGATCGATTCGGCACGGGGCTTGCGTAACGGAGATCCGTTCTGGCCGGGTGCCGGCCGTTGGAGTACCGCCATGCGTGGCAAGATCTTCACCGTCGACGAAGCCAACCGGATGCTGCCGCTCGTCGGCCGCATCGCCGACGACATCGTGGCGACGTATGCCGAGGTGAACCAGGCGCTGGCGGCGTACGAGGCCTCGAAGGCCCGGGCGGACGCGAGTCCGGCCGGCGACGCGGACCTGCGTCGCCGCGACCGCGACGTCGGGGACGTCCTCGACCGCTTCCAGGGGCTGATCCAGGAGATCGAGGCCCTCGGCGGCACCGTCAAGGACTACGAGCGCGGCTTCATCGACTTCTACGGCGACGTCGGCGGCGAGATCGTCTACCTCTGCTGGTCCCGCGGCGAGGCGAGCATCAGCCACTGGCACCGCCTCGACGAGGGGTACGCCAAGCGGCGCGACCTCCCGTCGGTCTCCGCGGCCGCGTAGTCCCCCTCGGGGGCTCGGACGACCTCGCCTCCGCCTCCGGCGCGGGGCGCAACGCCCCCGAGCATCCGCTCGGCGTGCGAACCGTGTCCGTTCGGCCGTGTCGGGCCGCCGATCGCGGCGGCCCGCACCCCCCGGCACCCCCGGGTTCGGCCCCGTCTCGCCTGGTATCCGGCGAAGGGCCAACCCTATACTTCGCGGCTCGACTTCGCCCGGCGAGCCCGCCGACGCGACCGACCCGGGAGGTGCCCCCTGGACCCGCTGCTGACCCCCACGAACCGTGCCTGGCAGGAAAAGGCGCGGGACGTCGCCGAGCGTTTCGTCCGCCCCGTCGCGGCGAAGTACGACCGCCTCCAGGAGTACCCGTGGGAGGTGCGCGACCGCCTGGTCGAGCACGGGCTCATGGGCGTCTGGATCCCGAAGGAGTTCGGCGGCGGCGGCGGCGGCGTGCTCGACCTCTGCCTCGTCGTCGAGGAGATCTCGCGCGCGTGCGGCGGCATGGGCGTCATGTTCGCCGTGAACGCGCTCGGCTCGTTCCCGATCATCCTCGGCGGCACCGACGCGCAGAAGCGCAAGTACCTGCCCGAGATCGCGTCCGGCCGCAAGCTGATCGCGTTCGGCCTCTCCGAGCGCGGCGCCGGCTCCGACGCGGGCGGCCTCTCGACCCGCGCGGTCGTCGCCGACGGCCACGTCACGATCGACGGCGACAAGAAGTGGACGACGAACGGCGGCGCCGCCGACATCTACTCGGTGTTCGCGGTGAGCGACCCGGAGTCGCGCAGCCGCCGCATCTCGGGCGTGATCGTCGAGAAGGGCGACCCGGGGTTCGAGATCGGCCGCGCCGAGGACAAGATGGGCATCCGGTGCGTGCCGGTCGTGGAGTTGCACTTCCGCGGCTGCCGCGTCCCCGCCGACCGCATCCTCGGCGGCGAGCGCGGGCTCGGCTTCAAGCACGCCATGATGACGCTCGACTGCGCGCGCCCCGGCGTGGCCGCGCAGGCCGTGGGCCTCGCGCAGGGCGCCCTCGAGTACGCGCTGGTCTACGCGCAGGGCCGCCAGCAGTTCGGCGCCCCCATCTCGTCGTTCCAGATGATCCAGCAGATGTTCGCGGACATGGCGACCAAGGTCGAGGCCGCGCGGCAGCTCGTGTACGCCGCGGCGCGCTCGATCGACGCCGGCGCGAGCAACACGAGCAAGCTCGCCGCGCAGGCGAAGCTGTTCGCGACGGACGTGGCCATGGAGGTCACGACCAACGCGGTGCAGATCCTCGGCGGGTACGGCTACATGCGCGACTACCCGGTCGAGAAGTACATGCGCGACGCGAAGATCACGCAGATCTACGAGGGCACGAACCAGGTCCAGCGGCTGGTGGTGGCGCGCGCGCTCCTCAAGGAGACGCTCGCCCTCGACCACCTGAAGGCCTACATGCCCCTCCCCGACCACCCGAACACGCAGCGCGACCGCGAGCGCGCCGGCAAGTAGGCCCGAACGACCGTCCCCCGCCGCGCGGCCCCCGTCGCCGCGCGGCCCGGAGCCCCCCATGGCTGATGCACCCGCCCCGAAGGTGGACACCCACCACGAGCCCGTCAACCCCGAGGTCCTCCGCAAGGTGCGGACCTGGTCCATGGTCGTCGCCGCGATCCTCGTCGCGGTCGGCGCCTGGTGGCTCCTGCGCGAGGTCAACACGGGCCGCGAGCTCGAGCGGTGGGCACGGCTGCACACGATCGAGTCCGGCTACCGCGACGCGTTCTCGACGCGCGGCTGGACCAACCCGGCCGAGGACGTCGACCTGACGGTCCGCGACAAGCACGTGAAGGCGCTCGAGGAGTTCCTCCCGACCGCCGAGTCCGACGCCGGCCTCGCCGCGCACGTCCACGCGCTGATCGCCGACGTCCGCATGTCGCAGGCCTACGGCCGCATGGCCGCGGGCGCCGGCGCCGACGTCGACGGCTACCTCGCCGACGCGCAGAAGCACCTCGAGATCCTCCGCGACAAGTTCCCCGACGCGCAGCTCAACTGGTCGCAGTTCGGCCGCGCGATCCGCAACCGCGACGGCTCGGGCACCGGCTCGTCGGACGCGCCGTCGATCGTCCGTCGCGCGCTCGCCGACGTGGCGACGCTGCGCGCGTGGGAGAAGGACAACGCGCTCAAGAAGGTCGAGCCCGACGCGGACACGACCGTCGTCCTCCGCACGACCGCGGGCGACGTCCGCCTGAAGGTCTACGGCTCCGCGAGCCCGAACACCGTGAAGGCGTTCCTCGACCGCGTCTGCGCCGGCGGCCTCGACGGCGTGCGCGTCTTCCAGCGCCGCGAGCGCGCCGACGAGAACTGGCTCCGCGTCGGCGACGACCGCACGAAGGCCGCGACGCCGACCGACGACGACCGCGTCGCGTGGGACGAGGCGACGCCGGGCGAGACCCGCGCCCCCGAGTCCGGCCGCTTCCGCATCCTCCACGCGCCCGGCACCGTCACGTCGTGGCACGGGATCGCCGACAGCGACGACGACCCGCAGCAGTTCCTGATCGTCACGAAGGAGAGCACCGCGCTCAACTTCGAGAACACGCCCTTCGCCCGCGTCGAGGAAGGGCCGTCGATGTCGACGATCGAGCGCATGGTCGGGCTCGCGACCTACGCGAAGGACCAGCCGGACATCCGCGGCAAGAAGCCCGCGCTGGCCGACCAGATCGTCGCGGCGCCGCGCATCGTGAAGGCGATCGTCTACGACAAGGGCGCGGCGCGCGCGTGCACGGGCCCGCTCGACGACGACGAGAAGTCCCTCGACGCGCTCAAGGCGGACAAGTACCGCAAGGACGAGCCGCCGCCCGCGCCGCCCGCGGCCCCGGCCGCGATGGGCGACGCCCCGCCCGCGATGGAGGGCGACGGCAAGTAGCCGTTGGCGCGGGCCCACGCGGGCCCGTCCCTCGCCGTCCCCGTCCACGGGCCCGCGCGACGCGCGGGCCCGTGGCGTTTCGGGACGACCCGCGCGCGCGGCGTACCGCGATTGCGGCGCGAGATAGCAATC
>JAEUHO010000057.1 GCA_016795345.1 Planctomycetia bacterium
GGCACGGCCAGGCCATGACCGACCCGCACTTCCTGCGCCTGTCGGAGGGCCTCAAGCAGGAGGAGTGCATCCGCTGCCACGCGCCGGTGCCGCTGCGCGAGATGGACAACTGGGAGACCCCGATCGCGCGTACCGAGCGGCGCGAGGACGCGGTCTCGTGCCTGTCGTGCCACCAGTCCGGAGGGAACGTCGCGGGCCCGCACGGGCTCGTCGGGCCGTGCCGCCCGGTGAAGGACCCCGACCAGACCGACGTGACGAAGATCTGCTTCGCGTGCCACAACCAGCACAAGACCGGCGACGAGTGGCTCGCGGGCCCGTACGCGCCCGACGCGCCCGAGCCGCGGCGCGTCGAGGCGAAGACCTGCCTCGACTGCCACATGCCGGTCGTCGAGCGGCCGCTCGTGCCCGGCGGGGCCGTGCGCCGCGGCCGGCGCCACACGTGGCCGGGCGGGCACGACATGGACCAGCTCGAGCGCGCGGGCAAGCTCGAGGTCGAGACGAGCGCCGTCGCGGGCGGCACGCGCGTGCGCACGTGGTTCACGAACGTCGGGGCGGGGCACGCGATCCCGACGGACGCGCGGCACCGCTCGTTCGACGTCTACGTGAAGGTGTGGGACGCGGAGGGCCGCGTCGTCCTCGACCCGCTCGACCCCGACCCGGCGAAGCAGACGCGCGCGATGACGGCGCGGTACCGGCTGCAGTACCGGAACTCGAACCTCGCCGACACGCAGGTGGCCCCGCTGGCGCGGGTGTCGGGGCTCGGGGCGTCGAAGGGGTACGTGGACGTGCCCGTCGCGAAGGGCCGCGGCGAGGCGTGGCTGGTCTACCGGCTGACGCCGGAGGACGCGCTGACCGCCGAGAGCCTCACGCTGCGCGCGTGGAAGCTGTTCGTCGCGCGCCGCGTCGCCAAGGTCGAGTTCACGTTCGGGGGCTGACCGTGCACCGCGTCGCCGCCACCGTCGCCGTCCTCGCCGTCGCCGGGTGCGCGTCGGCGGCCGCGCGCGCGCCCGTGGACGTGCCCGCGGGGCGCGTGCCGACGGCCGACGACGACGTCGCGCGCGAGGTCGGCGCCCTGCTCTCCGGCGATCCCGCGGCGTCGCGCGACGCGGAGGCCCGGCTGCGCGCGCTCGACGGCCCGGGGCGCGCCGCGCTCGCGCGGCACGCGGCCGCCGTGCCGACCGAACGCGACCCGCGCTGGCTCGACGTGCTCGACGGGCACGGACTGCTGCCCCCGCTCGCGCCGGACGAGGCGGTGGCGTTCCGGCTGACGCAGGCCGCCCGCGGCGAGCCCGGCCTCCTCGCCCGCGCGCGGACGGCGCTCGAGGCCCAGGCCCGCCGCGACCCGGCGCCGCTCGTCGCGCGCCTGCACGAGGGGCCCGGGGCCGACGTGCTGGCGCTCGCGCTCGGCGACGCCGGGGCCGTGACGGCCGCGCCGGCGCTGCTCGACCTGTACCGCGACGCGCGGACGCCGGCCACGCGACGCGCGTCGGCCGTCGCGCTCGCGGCCCTCGTCGCGCCGACGCGAGGCCCGGACCCGGACGCGGTCGGGGTCGAGGCCGAGGTCGAGGTGGTCCGGTTGCGGCCGCGCGTGGACGCGGTGGCGCGGACGCCGGCGCCGCCGGCCGCGCGGGAGGTGCCCCATGGGACGCGTTGACCGTACGGCGGCCGCGCCGCGCCCGCGCCGCGGCGGCCTCGCCCGCGCGACGGCGCTCGCCGCGACGCTCGCGCTCGGGCTCGCCGGCGGCCTGCCGGCGCCGTCGGCGCGGGGCGACGAGGCGGCCGTCGTCGCCGCGGAGCGGGCGCTGGAGGCGGGCGACGTGCCGACGGCGCTGAACGCCTTCCGCGCGCTCGCCGACGCCGAGGACGGCCGTCGCGACCCGCGCGTGCTGGCGGGCCTCGCGTCGGCGTTCCTGCGGGCCGGGTCGCCGCGCGACGCGCTCGACCCGTGCGCGGCCGTCGTCCGGCTGCGCGGCACGGCGGCCGACCGGGTCGCCTACGCCGAGGCGCTGCTCGCGGTGGCGAAGGCGGCCGTCGCCGCGGGCCCGCGCTCGGGCCTCGAGGTGATGCCGTACCTGCGCGACGCGCTCGCGCAGCTCGCCGCGGTGCGCGAGCCGACGGCCGACGTCGCGACGCACGCGGCCCGGGTCGAGGGCGAGGCCCGCTGGCTGCTCGGCGACGCGGCGGGGGCGCGCGCGGCGCTCGCCGCGCCGGGCCTCGCGTCGGACGTCGCGGCCCAGGACCTCGCGGCGCGGGCCGCGTACGCCATGGGCGACTGGGCGGCGGCCGCCGCCGCGTGGAAGGTGGCCGGCCATGCGCGCGGGGTCGCGCTCGCGCGGGCGCTCGCGAAGGACCCCGGCGCCGTCGACGCGTACGCGGCGCTCGTCCGCGCGGCCCCGACCGACCTCGAGCTCGCCGACGAGGCGAGCCGCGCCGCGGTCGCGCTCGAGGCGGTGGACGCGTTCGACGCCGCGCTCGCCGAGCCGGAGCCGGGGACCGCCGCGATGCAACGCCTCCGCGGGCGGCTCCTCGAGCGGGCGGGCCGCCTCGGCCCCGCGGTCGCGCGGTACCGCGCGGCGAAGGACCTCGCGCCCGACGACACGGAGGTGCTCGCCGACTTCGCGCGCGCCCGCCTCGCCTCGGCCCCGGACGACGTCGCCGCGGTGGACGAAGCGGTGGCGGCGTTCGTCGTGGTGCTCGCGAAGCGGCCCGACGACGCGTGGGCGAGGCAGGGCCTCGAGTTCGTCGCGCGGCGCGACGCCGACGCCGTCCCGCGGGAGTGGCCCGACCGGCGACGGCTCGACCGGATGGTCGCCGCGCTCCGCGCCGTCGCCGAGGCGGACCCGTCCGACGGGACGGCCTGGGTGAACCTCGGGAACGCGCGGCGGACCGCGGGCGACCTCGACGGCGCCCTCGACGCGTTCGAGCGCGCCGTCGCGGGCAACCCGTACGACGCCGGCGCGTGGAACGACCGCGGCATCGCGCTCGCGGCCGCCGGGCGGCCGGCCGACGCCCGCGCGTCGTACGCGCGCGCGATCGAGCTCGACCCCGGCGCCGTGGCGCCGCACCAGAACGCGGCCCGCCTCGCCCGCCTCGCGGGCGACCTCGACGCCGCCGACGGGCACGCCACCGCGGCCCTCGCGACCGCGCGGGTCCTCGGCGGCCATCCGCAACTGTATCGTTCGATCCAGGACCGCGTCTGGCGGGCGCGGCGGATGACGGCACGGTGACGGGGGACCGGCGCGCCCGGGACCTTCCGCCCCGCGCCGCCGAGCGCCGCGACCCCGCGGGGCCGCCGGTCGGCGGACCCGCGCCCACGGCCCGTAGGTTGCGCTGTCCGGCCGCCGCGCCGGTCGTGTACGATCCGCCCGACGGCCGCCCGGGACCGTCCGTACCCCCGGGCCGTTGGCCGGTCCGA
>JAEUHO010000064.1 GCA_016795345.1 Planctomycetia bacterium
CGAACGCCTTGAGGTCGCCCTTCGCCCACTTGAGCGCGTGCGACGGCTTCTCGGCGGCGGTCCACAACACGAACGCGCCGCCGCCGTCCCAGCCCGGCGCGGCCTCCCAGCGCAGGGTCCCCGCGGCGTCCACGTCGACGACCTCGGCGGGCGCCTTCGCGCTGGCGGGCGGGGCCTGGCCCAGCCGCTTCTTCGCGAGGATCTCGTCGGCGAACGCGACGCGGATCGCCTGCTCGCGGCGCAGGTCCTCGAGGACGACGTTCGCGAGGGCCTTCGTGCGGTCGCTCGCGCCGGCGCGGGCCTTCACGACCTCGGCGAGGCGGTCCTCGAGCGCGGCCACGGGGCCGACGTCGTACCCGCCGGCGGCGCGCAGGTCGGTGAGCGCCTTGCCGACGAGGGCGAGCTCGTCGCGCAGGCCCTTCTCGTCGCCTTCGGCGGCGACCTTCTTCGTCGTCTGCGCGCGGAGCGCCTCGCGGGCGACGCGGCGCTTGCGGCCCTCCTCGATGCGCTCGGCGTTGGCCTCGACGGTCCCCTTCTCCTCGACGTACGCCGAGAAGACGTAGGCCCGGATCTCCTCGGGCGCCTCGACGAGGTACCAGTCGCCCTCCTTCGCGAGGATCGGGAGGACCGTGCCGCGCTCGAGGCGGTCGCGGAACGGCGGCTGGTCGAGGCCGGGACCGCGGCGCAGGTTGACGCCCTGCCCGGTGACGCGCACGTGCTCGGTGTCCACGGGCTCGGTGAGGTCGGCGGCGACGGCGCCGGAGAAGCCGGCGGGCAACCGCACGCCGAGCCAGTCGCCCGCGCGCTCGACGATCACGACGACGGTGCCCTGGTCGAGGGTCTGCACGGCCTGGTCGTCCTGGCGCGGGCCCACGCGCAGGTTGACGCTGTCGCCGCGGATCACGCCGACCGACCACGCCGGGTCGAGCGCGGGGGCCGACGGCGACGACGGCTCGTCGGCGCGAACGGACGGGGCTCCGCCGCCGAGCACGACGGCCACGGCGACGAGGGAGCCCCACCAGGCGAGGGCGGCCCGGCGGGCCCCACGGGCCCACGGGCGGGACGAGTGACGACGGGACCGCATCGGACCTCCGTTGACCGCGACGGCGTCGGCGGGTTCGCTACAGGCCCCCGAGGGTACCCATGTCCGCAGACCGCGACGTCCCTTTCCCCTACATGCGCTGGGCGAAGCGCCACCTGACCGGCTTCACCCCGAGCAACCTCGGCATGAGCGGCATCGCCGGGCTCACGCCCACCGACGTGGCCCCGGCCGGGCCGACCCCCTACTGGATGCCCGAGGGCGAGTTCGGCGACCCCGACCTGCGCGCCGCCCTCGCGGCCCGCGACGGCGTCCCGGTCGACCACGTCTTCGTGAGCGCCGGGGCCTCGCTGGCGAACTTCCTCGTCTACCTGGCGGAGGCGCGCGGCGCCCACGTGGCGGTCGAGACCCCGGGGTACGAGGCGCTGCCGCGCTGCGCGGCCGCCGTCGGGGCCGGCGTGACCGGCTTCCGCCGCGATCCCGACCGCGGGTGGCGCGTCGACCCGGCCTCCCTCCGCGCGGCGGTGCGGCCGAACTCGCGGCTGATCGTCGTCACCGACCTCCACAACCCGTCGGGGGTCCGGCTGCACGCCGACGACCTCGCCCTGCTCGTCGCGGAGGCCGAGCGGGTCGGCGCCGCGGTCCTCGTGGACGAGGTCTACCGCGAGCTGGACCTCACGGTGCGCCCCACGGCCGCCCTCGGTCACCCGCGGGTGATCGTGACGAACAGCCTGACGAAGGCCCACGGCCTCGGCGGGCTCCGCATCGGCTGGATCCTCGCGACCCCCGACCGCATCCGGCGGATCGCCGAGTGGAACGACCTCGTCTGCCCGGCGCACCCCGTCCCGTCGATCGCCGTCGCGAAGGCCTACCTCCCCCAGGCCGACGCCCGCGTGGCGGCGACGCGCGCCGCCATCGTCGACCGCGTCGCCCGCGTCGACGCCTGGGTCCGCGGCCGCAAGGACGTCACGTGGACGCGGCCCGACGGCGGCATCACCGGCTTCCTCCGCCTGCCGCCCGGCACCGACGCCGAGGCGTTCGCGACCTTCGCGTTCGAGCAGCACGGCGTGCGCGTCGTCCCCGGCTCGTTCTTCCAGGCGCCGGACCACGTGCGGATCTCGTTCGGCCTGATCCCCGCCAACCTCGACAAGGCCCTCGGCGTCCTCGGCACCGCGCTCGACGCGTGGGCCGCGCGCCGCCCGGCGTCGTGACGGACGCGCCCCCCCTCCGGGACGCGAGGCCCGGCCGCCGCCGCGACGGCGCCCTCGTGGCGCTGCTCCTCGTGGGGCTCGCGCTGCTGCTCTGGCGCGCCCACGTCGCCAACGTGGACGCGCCGGCGCGCGCCAAGAAGGCCGCGCTCCACGCGGCCGTCCTCGAGAACCGCGCGCCGGACCCGTACCAGTACAAGCTCCACACGATCACGTGGGCCGTCGAGCGGCTCCACCGCGCCACCGGGCTCGACCTCTTCGACCTCTACGCGGCGAACGCGCTGCTCTCGCTCGTGGTGCTCCTGTTCGCGCACCAGGCGTGGCTGCGGGCCCTCGTGGGCCCGCGCGAGGCGCTGCTCGGCACGTTCCTGCTCGCGGGCCTCGCGCACGGCCTCTTCCTCGACTACTACCACCACCCGTACGACCTCTGGGGCGTCGCGGGCTTCTGCCTGCTCGCGCGCGGGCTCGCGCGCGGGGCGGGCCTCGCGTCCCTTTGCGTCGGGTCGCTCCTCCTCGGGGTGGTCTGGGAGAAACACGCGCTGCTGCCGCTCGTGTGGGTGCTGCTGCGGCGCGGCGAGGGCGCGGCGTGGCGGGCGCTGCTGCCGCGCGCGGCGCTGTTCGGCGCGTGCGCGGTCGCGGTGCCCGTCGCGGTGCGGCTCGCGCTCGGCGGCGACCGCGCGCTCGTCGACGTCACGCCGCTCGGCGAGCAGGACTGGCCGAAGATCGCGCTGCAGCAGGGCCCGTACGTGCTGCCGTTCCTCGCGGTGCTCCTCGCGACGTGGCGCGCGCAGCCGCGGCTCGTGCGCCTGCTGTGGCTGTACGTGCCGGCGATGTTCGTCGCCTACGCCGCGAGCCGCTTCATCCTGTACGAGCTGCGCTCCTTCTGGGCGTTCGCCCCGGTCTTCACGGCGACGACGGCCGTCTTCGCCGCGGGCCTCGCGCGGCCGGACCGTCCCGCCGCCGAGGCCTGACGGGGCTCACTTCGGGACGACCTCGACCTCGGTGCCCGCCTCGGCCTCGACGGTCGCGGACATCCACCCCAGGGGGCCGCGAACCTTCGCCTTCACCGGGAAGCGGCCCGCCGGGAGCCCGCTGACGAGGAAGAGGTCGCCCTCCACGTGACGGGCGATCATGGGGCCCTCGGGGCCGAGCACGTGCACGTAGTCGATCCACGCGCCCTCGGGGACCCTGAGGCGGATCGTGATCGTGCGGGCCGGCTGCATCGGCACGACGATCGGCGCCTCGGTGACCTCGACGTCGGGCAGGTAGCCGCAGCGGTCGTCGTCGTCCGTCGGAGGCACGAAGACCATCGCGCGCCGCACGGGAACGCCCTCGAGGACGCACCGTCCCCCCTCAGCGATCTTCCCGGCCCGCACGGAGCGATCCGCAGGCGGACCGAACCACAGGGTTAGCGCGCGACCGGGCTTCGCGTCGACCGTGAACCGCCAGGTCGTGTGCCGGTCGATCCGAACGACGACGTCGTCGTCGCCCTCCGCGACCGCGAGCGTGCCCGTCTCCTCGACGGAGTCCGGCGTCGAACGCAGGCGCGCGATCAGGCGCACGCCTTCCCGTGGGACGCCGGGGAGGCGGAATCGGCCGTCGGTCCCGGTCGGCACGTCGCGGATCGAGGCGGTGTCCCGGCCGAGGACCGAGACCCGAGCGCCCGGGATGGGCGCCCCCCGACCGTCCACGACGCGGCCCCGGAGCGTGCGGGCGAACGCGAGCTCGACCCGGAGCTCGCCGGGCGTCCACCTCGAGAACGACTGGTCGAGGAGATCGGCGCGGCCGTCGGGCGGTGCGACCTCGAGTCCGTAGCCATCGGCGGGGCGGAGCGGCCCGACCGTCACCTCCCCCGACGCGTCCGTCGTCAGGACGGGATCGTGGAGGTACTGGGTCGTGGCGGCGTCGATGGCCTTGCGCCGGATGACCTTCACGCTCGCGCCCGCGAGGGGGTGACCCTCGGCATCCACGACCGTGACGCGATACGTGACGCTGGTCGCGACGACGATCTCGACCTCCTTGCCGCCGCCGTCGGCGGGCACGTCCTCTCGCGGACCGTACGGCGCCGGCGGAAGCACGGACACGACGCACGCGCCAGTCGGGAGCCCGCGGGCCACGAACCCGCCGTCCGCGCCCGTCGTCGTGCGGACGAGAGCCTGCGGGCCCGAGGTGCGCGCGGAGCCCCAGGTCTCGAGCAGCCCGAAGACGTCGTCGAGGCCGTCGGCGGTCGCCTCCCGCTTGGGCGACACGCCCACCGTCGCGCCGGCCACCGGTTCGCCGGACGCGTTGACCACGCGGCCGCGCACCTCCGCGCCCGGGGCGAGCCTCAACTCAACGGTGTCGATGCCGGAACGGACCGCAGCGTGACCCGGCGCGAGCGGCGCGCCGTCCGAACCGACGGCGCGGGCCACGCCGACCAGCTGCTCGCCGGCGCGGCGCGGCACCGTGACGATCCCGCCCTCGACGGTCTCCGAGCTGGTCCGCGAGCCCCACCGAACGGCCACGTCCGCCGACCGCACCGGCTGCCCGTCGGGCCCGACGACACGGACCTCTACGGTCGCGGGACGCACGAGCACGAGCCGGACGTCCGACGTCTCGACGCCGACCGTCGTGAACGGCCGATCGTCTTCGTCCCAGAGCCGGCCGCCGAGCGGATGGGCGCGCAGGGCCACGGGTTCACGGCGGAGCCCGCGGATCGTGAAGCGGCCGTCGTCGGACGTCTCGACGCTCCGCCCGTACCCGGGCGGGCCGTCGTCCGACGCGCCGAGCTCACCCACGCGCACCTCCGCCCGCACCGGCTTCCCCTCGCCGTCCACGACGCGGCCGCGGACCACCCGACCCGGCGGCAGGACAAGCGGGGCGGCGTCGTTCGCGACGTCCGCACCGGAGAGGCCCGCGAGGTCGTCGCGAGCGCGCGGCGGCTCGACGCTGACCTTGAATCCGCCATGCTCCGGCATGCCGCGTAGCTCGACGCGACCGTCCGGCCCCGAGAAGCCGGTACG
>JAEUHO010000066.1 GCA_016795345.1 Planctomycetia bacterium
GGTGCCGTGCGCGTTGATGTACTGGACGTCGGTCGGCGCGAGCTTCGCGTCGGCCAGCGCCAGCTTCATCGCGCGCGCGGGGCCCGCGCCGCCCGGCGACGGCGCCGTCATGTGGTAGGCGTCGGCCGACATGCCCGCGCCCCCCACCTCGGCGTAGATCCGCGCGCCGCGCTTGCGCGCGTGCTCGAGCTCCTCGAACACGAGGATGCCGGAGCCCTCGCCCATGACGAACCCGTCGCGCAGCTTGTCGAACGGACGGCTGGCCTTCGCCGGGTCGTCGTTGCTGCGCCGCGACATGGCGCGCATGGTGTTGAAGCCCGCCATCCCCATGGAGGTGATGGTGGCCTCGGTGCCGCCGGTCATCACGACGTCGCTCTCGCCGTCGCGGATGCTCCGCAGCGCCGCCGCCATGGCGTGGTTGCTCGACGCGCACGCCGAGGCCGTCACGTAGGACGGCCCGCGGACGTCGTACCGGATCGAGAGGTTGCCCGCGACCGAGTTCGCCATCATCTTCGGCACGAAGAAGGGGCTCACGCGCTGCGGGCCCTTCTCCATGATCGTCGTGTGGGTGTTCTCGATCGTGTCGAGGCCGCCGATGCCGGTGCCCATGATCACGCCGGCGCGGTCCGGGTCGTGGAGGTGCGTGCCGGCGAGGCCCGCGTCCTTCCACGCCATGTCGCCCGCCGCGATGCCGTAGAGGGTCGAGAGGTCGAGCTTCTTGACCTCCTTCGCCTCCACCCAGGCCTCGGGCACGAAGTCCCGGATCTCCCCCGCCACGAGGCAGGGGAACTCCAGGCCCACCGCGTCGAACCGGGTGATCCGGCCGATCCCGCTCCGGCCCTCGACGCAGGACCGCCAGGCGGTCTCCGCGTCGTTGCCGCAGGCGTTGATCAACCCGATCCCGGTGATGACGACCCGACGACCCATGGGCTCGACCTTCGCCGTCAGGCCTTGGCCTGGCCGTGCGCCTCGATGTACTTGATGGCGTCGCCGACGGTCTGGATCTTCTCCGCGTCCTCGTCGGGGATGTTCAGGTCGAATTCGTCCTCGAACTCCATGACGAGCTCGACGGTGTCGAGGCTGTCGGCGCCGAGGTCGTTGATGAACGAGGTCTGCTCGGTCACCTTCTCCTTCGTCGCGCCCATCTGCTCGCAGACGATCTCGATCACCCGATCACGGATCTTGGTGTCAGCCACGTTGCCTCCTGCTGCTTCCGGTGTACCGAGGACGTTTGCTCCGCCCCGGGGGACACCCCCCGGAGACCGGGCAATGTCCTACATCACCATCCCTCCGTCCACGCAAATCACCTGCCCCGTCACGTAGGACGCGGCCGGTGACGCCAGGAACCGGACCACCCCGGCCACGTCCTCGGGGGTGCCGAGACGTCCCAGGGGGATCCGCTTGCCCAGCTCGTCCGCGGCCCCAGCGGGCAGGCCGGCGGTCATGTCGGTCGTGATGTAGCCCGGGGCGACGGCGTTCGCCGTGACCCCGCGGCCCGACAGCTCGCGGGCGACGGCCTTCGTGAAGGCGTCGATCCCGCCCTTGCTGGCGGCGTAGTTGGCCTGCCCGGCGTTGCCCATGAGGCCCACGACGGACGAGATGTTCACGATGCGGCCGCGTTTGCTCTTCATGAGCGGGCGGGTGGCCGCGCGGGTCGTCAGGAAGACGCCCTTCAGGTTCACCGCGATCACCCGGTCCCACTCCTCGTCCGACATCCGCATGAGCAGGTTGTCGCGGGTGATCCCGGCGTTGTTCACGAGGATGTCGAGCCCCCCGCCGTGCGCCACGGCGGCCTCGACCACGGCCTTGACCCCCGCCGCGTCGGCGACGTCGGCCTTGACGAACTTGCACGCCTCGGGGCGGCCGGTGGCGGCCACCGTCTCGGCGGCCGCGGCGTCGTTGGTGCCCGTGAACGTCACCTTCGCGCCGTCGGCGACGAGGCCGACGACGATGGCCCGGCCGATGCCGCGGGTGCCGCCGGTGACGAGCGCGGAGGCGCCTTCGAGCGGACCGGTCATGCGGGGCTCCCGACGGCGAAGGCCGCGAACGCGTCGGCGTTCGGGACGGCCTTCATCTCGATGGACGCGTCGATCTTGCCCACGATCCCCGACAGCACCAGGCCGGGCGGGGCCTCGAGGCCGCGGGCGAAGCCCGCCGCGCGGACGGCGCGGACGTCCTCCATGAACCGGACGGGGCTCGTGACCTGCGCGATCAGGTTCCGGCGGATCTCGGCCGGGTCGTCGTGGGCCCGGCCCGTGACGTTCGACCACACCGGGAAGGCGGGCCGCGCGATCCGGACGTGGACGAGGGCCGCCTCGAGCCGGCGGGCGCCCGGCGCCATGAGCGGCGAGTGGAACGCGCCCGCGACCTCGAGGCGGATCGGCCGGCGGACGCCGAGGCCCTTCGCCTCCTCCTCGGCCGCGGCCAGCGTCGGCAGGTCGCCGCTGATCACCACCTGGCCCGGGGCGTTGAGGTTCGCGACCACGCAGACGCCGCCCGTGCGCGCGGCGGCGGCGGCGCAGGCCTTCGCCGCGACGTCCTCCTCGCAGCGCAGGGCGCTCATGCCCGAGGGGACCGCGGCGCTCGCCTCCTGCATCCCGATCCCGCGCTCGCGGACGAGGACCAGCGCGTCCTCGAGGGTCAGGGCCCCCGCCGACCAGAGCGCGGTGAACTCGCCGAGCGACAGGCCGACGGCGCCGCCGACCGCGCCCTCGGGCAGCTTGCCCGACGCGCGCAGGGCCGTCACGACCGCGGCGCCCGTCGCGAGGATCGCGGGCTGCTGCACGTCCGTGCGGAGCAGCTCGGCGGCGGGGCCGTTCGCGCAGACCGCGCGGAGGTCGAACCCGAGCACCTTGCCCGCCCGCGCGAACACCTCGGCCGCGGCGTCGGACACGGCCGCGACGTCGGCGCCCATGCCGACGTGCTGGGCCCCCTGGCCCGGGAAGAAGAGGACCGTGGAGCCGCTCACGCCGGCGTCCCTCCCGAGGGGCCCGTCGGGGGCGACGCCGCGAGCGGCGACGCCGCCAGCTCGGCCGCGACCTTCTGGTCGACGCCGGCGAGCAGGTAGTCGCGCGCGGCGCGCACCGCGTTCGCGACCGCGCGCCCGTCGCTGCGCCCGTGGCCGATGATGTAGCCGCCGCGCACGCCGAGCAGCGGCGCGCCGCCGTACTCCGCGTAGTCGAGCTTGCGCACCATCTCCTTCAGGATCGGCAGGACGCCGGGCGTCGTGGGCGCGGCCTCCTTCAGCATCCCGAGCATCATCTCGCCGAGGCCCTCGGCGGCCTTCAGCATCACGTTGCCGACGAAGCCGTCGCACACGATCACGTCGGCCACCGCCGCGAAGGGGTCGCGCCCCTCCACGTTGCCCATGAAGCCCGGCATGGGGTGCTTCTTGAACAGCTCCCACGTCTCCTTCACGAGCTTGTTGCCCTTGTGCTCCTCCTCGCCGACCGAGAGGATGCCGACCTTGGGCTCCGCGACGCCGAACGCCGCCCGGCTGTAATGCCGCGCCATCACCGCGTACACGTACAGGTGCTCGGGGCGGGCGTCGACGAGGCCGCCGCAGTCCACGACGACCGAGACGCCGTTGCGCCGCGGGAACGGCACCGCGATGCCGAGCCGCGACACGCCGTCGATGCGCTTGCAGAACAGCGTCGCCGCCGCCACCGCCGCGCCCGTCGAGCCGAGGTTCACGACGCCGTCGGCGCGCCCGCTCGCGAGGAGCTCCGCCGTCACCCGCGCCGAGTTGCGCGGCTTGTGCTTCATCGCCCGGACGGGCTCGTCGTCCATCGAGACGACGCCCTCGGACGCCACCAGCGTGATGCGCGCCGGCTTGCCGCCGCGCGCGGCGAGCTCGCGCTCGAGCACCTCGACGTCGCCGACGAGGAGCAGCTCGACGTCGTCGAAACGGCGGACGGCCTCGAGCGCGCCCTCGACGGGCGCCGCCGGGGCCTTGTCGCCACCCATGGCGTCCAGGGCGATGCGCACGCTAGCGCCTCTCCGTCGTGCGGCGGGCCCGGTTCGTGGGGAACATCGGGATCGTCATCTTCCGAGGGGTCGTCGGGGCGTGCGACCGGCGCGCGACGCAGCCGCCGGGGTTCGGGGTCGCGGGGCGGGTCGCGCCCGGGCGCGTGCCCGGCGCCCCACCCTCGCGGGCGGGGAGGCCCGCTACTCCTTCTCGACCACCTGACGCTTCGCGTACTGCCCGCAGTTGGGGCACACGCGGTGCGGCGGGCGCTTGTAGTTGCAGTTGTCGCAGGTCGACAACGCCGGCACGGCCAAGGCCGAGTGGGAGTTGCGCTGACCGCGGGTGCGTCGAGTCGTACGTCGCTTCGGGACCGCCATGGCACTGCTCCGAGAGTTCCGCCGCGTGGACGCAGCCGAAGCGGGGGACCTTACGGCCTACGGCCCGGGGGTCAAGGATGGCATGGGGTCACCCCCCGGTCGCCTCCGTCCGGCGGCGGCGCCCACCGGGGGGGAGTCGGACTCCCCGGACCGCGAGGCCCGTTCGCCGCCACGATCGGCCACCGGGCCTCGCGGTCCCCCGCAGGGCTCCGCAGGCCCGGAAGGCCGGCCGGGCCCGGCGCCCCCCACCCCGGAGCAGCGCCCGGGGTGAAGGACGGCGAGGCCCGGCGCGGGCTACTTCATCCGGGCGCGGAGGGCCGCCTCGGCCGCGGCGAGGGCCTCGGCGACCTTCGCGCGCGACTCGCCCTGGCCCTGCGCGAGGTCGGGCCGCCCGCCGCCCTTGCCGCCGAGCACGGCGACGACGGCCTTCAGGACCTCGCCCGCGTGGAAGCCCGCCGCGACCGCGGCCGGCGTGGCCGCGACGAGGACGGGCGCCCGGCCCTCGGCCTCGCCGACGAGGACGGCCGCGCCGATGCCGAGGGGCGCGAGCGCGTCCCACAGCGGGCGGACCGCCTTGCCGTCGACGCCGGGGACGTCGGCGACGACGACCTTCGTCGCGCCGATCGCGACCGCGTGGGCGGCGAGGGACTGCGCCTTCGCGGCGCCGGCGGCGGCCGCCGCCTGCTCGGCAAGCTTGCGGAGGTCGCGGATCTCGTCCTGGAGCGCCTCGATGCGCGTGCCGAGCTGGTCGGCGGGCGTCTTGAGCATCCCGGAGAGGTCGCGGAGGCGGTCGCGGTCGGCGGACGCCGCGGCGACGGCGCCGAGCCCGGTGACCGCCTCGACGCGGCGCACGCCGGACGCGACCGCGCCCTCGGACGTGACGCGGAACGAGCCGATGTCGCCCGCGCGGCGGACGTGGGTGCCGCCGCAGAGCTCGCGCGAGACGAACGCCTCGCCCGTCGCGGCGCCCGGGACGGTGACGACGCGCACGCGGTCGCCGTAGTTCTCGCCGAAGAGCGCGACGGCGCCGGAGGCCTTCGCCTGGTCGGTGCCCATCTCGGTGGTGTCGACGTCCTCGTTGGCGAGGACCCAGCCGTTCACGAGCGCCTCGATCCGAGCGACCTCCTCCGCGGAGACCGGCTTGCCGTGGCTGAAGTCGAAGCGCAGGCGCTCCGGGGAGACGAGGGAGCCCTTCTGCTGCACGTGGTGGCCGAGCACGCGCTTGAGCGCCTCGTGGAGGAGGTGCGTCGCCGTGTGGTTGCGGCGGGTGGCGTCGCGCGCCGCGCGGTCGACCTGCGCGAGGACCTTGTCGCCGACCGCCAGCGCGCCGGACTCGAGCCGGCCGAGGTGGAGCGTGAAGCCCTCGTTGCCCTTCGTGTCGCGCACGACGACCCGCGCCGGCGCCGCGGGCGCGACCGTCGAGAGGACGCCGCGGTCGCCGACCTGGCCGCCGCCCTCGGCGTAGAACGGCGTGCGGTCGAGGAGGACGGTGACGTCGTCGCCCGCGGTCGCGCGCTCGACGAACTTGTCGCCGCGCACGAGCCCGATGACGGTGCCCTCGCCGTCGCAGCCCCCGTACCCGAGGAACTCCGTGGGGCGGCCGCCGCGGGCCTTCACCTCGCCCAGGGGCCCGGTGTCGAAGACGTCGCCGGCCATCTTGCTCGCGGCGCGCGCGCGCTCGCGCTGCACCTCGAGCTCCTTGTCGAAGCCCGCGCGGTCCACGCGCAGCTTGTGCTCCTCCTCGGCGATCTGCGTGAGGAGGTCGATGGGGAACCCGTACGTGTCGTGCAGGCGGAACGCGATGGGGCCCGGCACGACGCCGGTCGCCTTGAAGCGCGCGAGCTCCTCCTCGAAGTAGCGCAGGCCCTTCGCGTAGGTCGCGCGGAACTGCTCCTCCTCGGCCCGGAGCACGTCCTGCACGGGGCGGACGCCGTCGGCGAGGTGCGGGTAGCCGTCCTTGATGCACGCGACGACCGACGGCACCAGCTCGGCGAGGAACGGCTCCCCCACCGACAGCAGGATGCCGTCGCGGATCGCGCGCCGCAGGATGCGCCGGAGCACGTAGCCGCGGCCCTCGTTGCTCGGCTTCACGCCGTCGGCGACGGAGAAGACCGCGGTGCGCGCGTGGTCCGCGATGCGCCGGAGGCGCTGCGCCGCGGGCCCCTTCGGGTCGTAGGTCGTGCCGACGATCTCGGCCGCCTTCTTGACGACCGGGAACACGACGGGCGTGTGGAACGGCGCGACGTGGCCCTCGAGCACGGCGAGGATGCGCTCGAGGCCCGCGCCGGTGTCCACGTTGCGGCGGCCCAGCGGCAGGAGGTTGTCCTTGCCCTGGCGGTTGAACTGCGGGAACACGAGGTTCCAGAACTCGAGGAAGCGGTCCGAGTCGAGCTCGTCGACGCCGAGCGGCGGCAGGGGCTCGGTCGGACGCGCGTCGTAGTACATCTCGGTGCACGGGCCGCACGGGCCGTCGGGCCCGTCCGAAGGCGCGTTCGCGGGCCAGAAGTTGTCCTTGGCGCCGAAGCGGTAGATGCGGTCGGCGGGCATCCCGTGCTTGCGCCAGATCGCCGCGGCCTCGTCGTCGTCGAGGTAGACGGTCACGACGACGCGGCCCTGCGGGATCTTCAGCACGCCGAACGCGAACTCCGCCGCCCAGGCGATCGCCTCCTCCTTGAAGTAGTCGTCGAAGGAGAAGTTGCCGAGCATCTCGAAGAACGTGAAGTGCCGCAGCGTGCGGCCGACGTTGTCGATGTCGCCGGCGCGCAGGCACTTCTGGACCGTGCTCGCCCGGCGGAAGGGGTGGCTGCCCTTGCCGAGGAACATGTCCTTGAACTGGTTCATGCCCGCGCCCGTGAAGAGGAGCGTCGGGTCGTTGGCGGGCACGAGGGACGCGCTCGGGTAGGCCGTGTGGCCCTTGCCGGAGAAGAACGACTGCCAGGCGTCGCGCAGGCCTTGCGGGGAGAGCGTCATCGCGTGCGGTCCCGAGGGGAAGTCGTGGACCGTAGCACGCGAGGCCCGGCCCGCCCCGGTTCCGTCGAAGGCGGGTGGCGCGCCTACGCCGCCGGCCGACGACGTCGGCGCCGCCCCCGGAGGAGCAGCGCGATCGTGAGCACCCCGGCGAACCCGTAGCCGAGATACAGCGCCCGGTTGCCGGGGTCCGCGAGCGCGCCCGCGGCCGCGCCCAGCACCCAGCTGACCCCCACGATCCAATGGCCGCGGTCCTCGCGCCGGCCCTCGGCCGACCAACGAGCGATGCGCTGGCGAACGGTCTGCGACAGGACCCACCTCGCTTCGGCCCGGCTCCGGCCCGTGGCCCCTCGGTCAGCCGCCCATCCTACCCGGGACGCGACGGCCGCGGCCGGTCGCGAGATCGATCCGGTACCTCGTCCCGCCGACGTCCTCGACCTCGAGGGTCCCGCCGTCGAGGACGGGGTCGCCGCGCAGGACGTCGCGGGCGCCGAACGTCCACGTGCGGACGCCGTCGAGGCCGAAACACGCGACGGAGAGCTCGCCGAACGCGATCACGTGCCGTCCGTCCGGCGCCGCGAGCACGCCGAAGCACACGACCTCGTCGGCGTTCGCGTGCCAGAGGAGGGCAAGCTCGGGCAGGCGCAGCGCCGCGACCCGGTCCCCCACGGCGACGACGCACCGGTCGGCCACGCACGCCACCGTGCGGGGATCGATGCCGACCCCGCCGCCGCGGGCGCCGACGACGACCGATCCCCGGACGACGCCGTCCTCGGTGCACGTGACGCCGCGGACCACCGTCGGCTCGCCGTCGGGTTCGAGGCGGAGCTCGACCGCGTACCCGCGCACGTTGTCGGCCGAGCCGAAGGTGAACGTCGGTTCGTCGATCACCTCGAGGACGTACGGGCCGTGGGTCCACCGCATCGCGCACGTCCTCGGGTCGGGTCTTCGCGAACGACCGTCGATGATCGCCGGAGATCGTCGGCGGCGCACGCCTCGGGCCGCCACCGGCGGCGAACGGGCCTCGCGGTCCCCCGCACCCGACCGTGCGCCGTCGCCGCCGCGGACGACGCACCTGCCGGCGCCGCGCGCGTCAGTCGCCGCCGCCTCCACCTCCGTCGCCGCCGCCGCCGCCGCCATCGCCTCCGCCGCCGCTGTCACCGCCGCCGCCCGCGTCCCCCCCCGCATCGACGTGGTCGTAGCCGCCGGTGCCGCCGTCGATGACGTCGTTCGCGGTGAAGTCGTCGTTGCCGTGGAAGAACGTGTCGGCGACCTCGGCGCGCGCCTCCTCGTAGGTGGGGCCTTCGCCGACGGGGGTGGCGTCGGTGTACCGGGACCGGTCACCGAAGAACGCGTGGGCGTACGGTCGATCGGCGCCGAAGAAGTGGAGGTCGCCCCAGGTGCGGTCGATCTGGTCCGGCGTGTACGCCGGCTGCGCGCCGTACCGTCGGCGCAGCGCCCGCGCCATCTCGCGCCGCATCCTCCGCAGCCGTCGCCGCCGCCGCCACGCGCCGAACATCATCGCGCTCCTCCCATCGCCCCGTCGCCCACCGCCCCGTCGCCCACCGGCCCGTCGAGCCCGGCCAGCTCGCGGCGGATGTTCGCACGGGCCGGGACCTCGAGGCGTGCGCCCAGTGCCCGTGTGCCGAAGATCCGCGGCCGTCCGAGGAGCCCCCGCAGGAACGCGGACCGACCGGCGCGGAAACGAGCGTCGTCCACCCAGCCGTACTCACGGCGGACGCCGCGCGCATACGCATCGTACACCTCGGCGGAGGCACCGAGGATCGACAGGTCCACGTCGACGACGACCCGGGCGTCGCCGGTCGCCACCTCGTCCGCATGACGTGTCGCGAGGATCGACGCCTCGACCCGCGCGATGACGGAGTCTTCGACGCCCGCCGCCGCGAGGCACTCTCGGGCCAGGAGGCCGCTCCGAGCCTCGTTGTCGGTCCGCCGTGGGTCGTACACCGCGTCGTGGAACCAGAGGGCCAGGGCGACCTCCGGTGGATGCTCGGCCTCGTGGGCCACGAGGTCGAGGGTCGTGAAGCACGCGACCAGGTGCGCCGCCGTGTGATAGGTGCGGTGCGGCTCGGCGTACCGTGCGACCAAGTCGTCGAGGGCCGCGTCCGGCGGAACCCTGCGGAGCGCGCCCCAGGCGCGGTCCCACGTCGGGCGCAGGGCGTTCATCGCGCACCCGAGAGGTGCGCGGCGACGGCGCGGACGATCGACGTACGATCGCAGGCGTACAGATCCGCGCCGCTGAACGGATTGAGCTCGACGACGTGGAGCGCGCCGTCGGCCTCGCCGACGTCCATCACGTACACGGGTTCGGGAGGTTCGAGCTGCCGCGCGACCTCCGCGGCGAACTCCCACACCGCGTCTTGTGCCTGGCTGGCGACCGCGCGGCGGGACGGCCCGTCGTACCCGGAACCCGCCACCACCCGGCGATCGACGACGACGAATCGCCACTCCCGCGAGACCTTGCGGACGGGTGCGACGACGATCGGAAGATCGAGGTCGTCGTAGTAGTAGCCGTGGTCGAGCGCAGCGGGAGACAGGCGGCTCCGGCGGACCACGCGCCCGCCGAACGGCTTCAACGGGCTGTCGGGGCGAACGAAGACCTCGTCCGACGCCGGGAGCGGCGCCAGGACGACCGCGGGCGCCGCCGTCAACGCCCGAACGCTCGTCTCGACCCACGTGCGCTGGAGCGACCAGGGACGGGCGCGCGGGAACCAAGCCGAGCACCGGAACGCGTCCACGTCGCAGTACGCGCCGGGCTCCCACGGCAACTCGTGACGGACCCGCGCCGCGTTCCCGAGACTGCCGTGGAAGATCGCCGGCCCGTCGATCGTCGGCGCCCGCCCGTCGCGCCACCACCGATCGTCCCACTCGATGGCCCGATGACCCTCCGCGGCCGCGGCATCGCGCAGCGCTCGATGGCGGTCCTCGAACATGGCGGACTCGAGGACCCAGACGGGGGTGCCGGTCATCGCGACGGACCTCCGCTCAGTCGATCCCGTCCATCACCCGCCAGGTAAGGACGCCGAGGAGCGCGAGGGCCGCCCCCGCGAGGCACCCCAGCGCGAGGACGAGCGCTCGCACGTTGCGCCGCTCGGCGCCCGTCAGGACGAGGTACCCCTCGGCCACGGGCCCCGCGCAGTAGAGCACGTTCATCGCGATGCCACCGGCGAGGAGGGCTCTCCGGAACGCCGCGTCGACGAGCGACGCCCGGTCGTTGAGCGCGATCCCGAGGAGCGTCGCGAGCACGAGCGCCGCGTTGAAGACGATCCGCCCCTTCTCCCACGCGAGGAAGACGTCGCGGGCCGAGGCCGTGTCCTCGAAGACGAGCGGGACGCGGTCGTCGGCCGCGTTCACCCGAAGAGCCCCAGCACGAGCCCCGTCAGCGTGAACTGGACCGCGTGGTAGCCCGCGTCGATGCCGAGGAGGCCCCACGAGCGCGCGGCGAACTGGTAGTTGATGCCGAAGGACGTCGCCGCGACGCCGAGCCCGACCGCGGCGCCGACCCGGACGCCCTCCGCCACCGTCGGGTGCGGGCCGAGCAGGCACGCGACGGTCCATGCGCCGAGGAAGGCGAAGAGGTAGGCGAACCCGAAGACCGCGCCGGGGTGCTTGCCCTTGCGCGCGCCGGGCCTCGGCTCGTCGCCGGGCGCGAGCACGCCGGCCTCGCGCGCCCACGCGCGCCCGAAGACCGGCGGCGCGTACCAGAGGCCGCCCACCATAAACGTGACCGCGGCGACCGCCACGGCGAGGAAGTTGACGTCGAACATGGAGTCTCCGCCGCGTTGGGGTCAGAGCTCGGGCAGCTTCGACCGCACCTCGCGGACGAAACCGAGCAGGTCGTCGAGATGGTGTTCGACCACCGCGCGCACCACCCGTGGGTCCACGACGAGGTACTGATGGACGAGGATGTTCCGGAACGCGACGATCTTCCTGTACGTCGCCGCACGACCGACGGCGATCCACCCCGCGGATGCCAGGTGGTCGAACAGTCCCGCATTCGAAGCCGGCTCCCCGAGTCGCTTCGCCGAGACGATCGTCGCCGCAGCATCGAGCATCCCCTGGATCGCGGTCTGGAGCGTGTGCTGGACGAAGCCTCGCTGGACCGGGTCGTGTTCGACCGCTCCGAGGTCGGCATGGCGGCGGAGGAGCTCGACCGCGTCGACGACGTGGGCCAGGCGCTTCTCGACGAGGTCGCGGTCGCTCATGCGGACCGGATCGCACGACGCCGGTAGCGCCGCAGCGTCGGCAGGAGGTCGAAGTACGCGTTGCGAGCGGCGACCTCGAACTCGATGCGGCGCTCGCGGTCGGACTCCAGCACGAGGACCCCGTCGCGGAGCACCCGCGCGACGAGGTCCACCGGTGCGTCGTCCAGGGCGACGACGTCCACGGGACGCCCGCAGCGCCGCGACACCGCGTCGGCCGCGGCGCTCACCGCGGGGTGCGGCACGCCGTGCGCGTCACACCCACCCAGCACGCCGAGGTCGAGGTCGCTGTCGGCTCGCGCCTCGCCACGCGCTGTGCTCCCGAACAGATACACCGCGGCCGGAGCGGCCCGGTAGGCCGACAGCTGGAGACGGATCTCGTCGAGGAGCGCGGGGAGGTCCACAGGTGGAGTGTAGCCGGTCGGGCCTCCCCCGTCGCTCCCGCGGCATCCGATCGCGGTCGAGCGCCGTAACGGGGGCGTTGGTCCCCCTTCCTCCCGACCCGCGCCGCGGGCCGGACCGGAGTCCCCCATGCACGTGCCCCGCCGCGCCCTGCGCGCGCTCGTCCCGCTCGCCTGCGCCGCGACGCTCGCCGTCGCGCCGCTCCCGCCCCCCACCGCGTCGGCCTCGAGCCACAGCGAGGCGCCCGGCACCGCCGCCGACCGCCTCGTGGACGGCACCGACGTCTACGCGTTCGTGAGCCCCGACGCCCCCACGACCGTCACCATCCTCGCGAACTACATCCCGCTCGAGGAGCCCGCCGGCGGCCCCAACTACAGCGCCTTCGCCGACGACGCGCTCTACGAGATCCACGTCGACAACGACGGCGACGCCCGCGAGGACCTCACGTACCAGTTCCGGTTCACGACCACGACCAAGAACCCCGCGACGTTCCTCTACAACACCGGCCCCATCACCTACGACGCGCCGAACGACACGTACGCCGGCCTCAACGTCGAGCAGCGGTACGAGCTCGCCCGCGTCGTCGGCGACCGCCGCACCGGCGTCCGGACGGTCCTCGCGACCGGCGTCCTCGTGGCCCCGAACCACGTCGGCCCGAAGTCGATCGCCGACTACGCGAGCCTTGTCGCGCCCGCGATCCGCACGCTCGGCGACGGCACGAAGGTGTTCGCCGGCCCCCGCGACGACCCGTTCTTCGTGTTCCTCGGCCGCGTCTTCGACCTCGTCAACATCGACCCCGTCGTCCCCGGCGGCCAGGACGCGCAGTGCGGCGCCGTCCCCGGCGGCGACCACCTGAAGGGCTACAACGTCCACACCCTCGCGCTCCAGGTCCCCAAGACCCTGCTGACCAGCGACGGCAGCGCGGGCACCGACCCGAACCTCCCGACCTCGACCGTCGGGATCTGGTCCACCGCGAGCCGCAAGCAGGTCCACCTCAACCGCACGGAGGGCCGCCCGGCGATCGAGGGCGGCGCCTGGGTGCAGAAGAGCCGCCTCGGCATGCCGCTCGTGAACGAGGTCGTCATCGCGCGCCTCGACAAGGACAAGTGGAACTACAGCGAGCCGAAGGACGACGCGCAGTTCCTGCCCTACGTCACGAACCCCGAGCTGCCCGGGATCCTGAACACGCTCTTCCCGAGCGTCGCAGTCCCGACCGCGCCCCGCAACGACCTCGTGAGCGTGTTCCTCACCGGCCTCGCGGGCGTCAACCAGAAGGGCGCGGCCTGCGAGTACCTTCGCCTCAACATGGGCCACGCGCCCAGCGCGTCGCCGCACCGCATGGGCCTCCTCGCCGGGCAGAACGACGGCTTCCCGAACGGCCGCCGCCTCACCGACGACGTGGTGGACATCGAGCTGCAGGTCGTGATCGGCGCGCTCGTCCCGGGTTTCTCGGTGACCCCGCTCGGCGCGAGCCCCCGCTCGCTCGGCGACACCGTCTGCCAGAACGACGTTCCGTTCCTCGCCACGTTCCCCTACGCCGCGCCGCCGCACGACGGCGTGACGCGCGCGCACTAGGAGCCCCCATGCGCACCCTCCGCCGCCTCGCGCTCCTCGCGCTCGCCGCCCTGGCCTCGCTCCCGCTGACCGCGTGCGGCGGCAGCGGGGGCGGCGACGGGCCCGGCATCGTCGGCCGCCTCACCGGCGACCCCGACGACGAGGTCTCGCCGCAACTCCAGTCGCTCGTCGAGAAGGCTCTCGACCGCGGCGAGACCGACGCCCCCATCGACGACTGACCCCGCGTCGTCGTCCCGGCGACGGGGCCCCGCGGTCCCCGTCGCCCTCCCCTCGACCGTCTCCTCGCCCGATCCTCCGGAGCCTCCCCGTGCGCCTCGCCCCCCGCTCGCGGCTCTTCTCGACGCTCGTGCTGGTCGCCCTGCCGCTGCCCGCCCTCGCGCACGACTTCTGGGTCGAGGCCGCGCCCGCGACCGCCGACGCCGGCGCGCTCGTCCGGCTCCACCTCCGCGTCGGCGAGGCCTACGTGGGCGAACCCGTGACGCGGAAGGCGGAGCGCATCGAGCGCTTCGCCCTCGTGACCGCCGACGGCGACGTCGCGATCCCCGGCCAGGAAGGCGCCGACCCCGCGGGCCTCCTCCGCCCGACCGACCCGGGCCTCCACCTCGTCGTCTACCGCAGCCGACGCACCTCGATCGAGCTGCCCGCCGACAAGTTCGAGGCGTACCTGCGCGAGGAAGGCCTCGATGCCGTGATCGCGGCGCGCAAGGCCGCGGGCACGAGCGGCGCGCCCGGGCGCGAGGTCTACTCGCGCTGCGCGAAGTCGATGTTCCGGACCCGAGGCCCGGCGGCCGCCGGGCCTCGCGGTCCCGAACCCCGGTTCGATCACCTGACGGGGCTGCGCCTCGAGCTGATCCCGGACGCCGACCCAACGACGTTCGCCGGCCGCGGCACGTTGCCCCTCCGACTGGTGCTCGACGGCGCGGCCCTGCGGGACGCGCTCGTCGTGGCGCGTCCCAAGGCCGACCCGGAAGCGGCGCGCCGCGCGCGGACCGACGCCGAGGGCCGGGTGACGCTCGACCTCGACCGGCCGGGACCGTGGCTGGTCACGTCGGTGCACATGCTCGCGGCGCCGAAGGAGACCGGCGCCGACTGGGAGAGCCTCTGGGCGTCGCTGACGTTCGAGGTCCCGGCACCGGGGGGGACCAGATAGGTCGGCGGATTCCGTCCGGGGACGCGAGGCCCGTTCGCGCCTCTGTCCGTGGAGGGCCCCTCGGCCCCCACGGAGGTCTTCGATGCCCGCTGCTTTCCCGTCGGTTCCGGTGCGTGCCCGTTGGTGGGTCGGTCTCCTCGGCCTGCTCGTCGTCCTGGCCGGCTGCAGCCGGGGGAACGGCGGCGGGGGCGGCGGCGGCGGCGATCCCGGCGCCGAGGGGGCGCGCGTGAACGGTCGGCTGGTGGGCCCGCTCGGACAGGGGCTCGCGGGCGTCCACGTGCACGTCGAGGGCGAGAACGGGATGACGACGCTCGACGACGGCGTCTTCTCGCTCCCGATCGACCCCGGCTCCGTGCGGCTCCTCGCGGAGGTCGGCGCCGGCGCGCCCCCCGCGGTGCTCCTCGACGTGTTCGTCGCGACCGTCCCCGGCGAGGTGCGGGACCTCGGCGACATCGCCGTGGACGCGCAACAGGACACCGACGGCGACGGCATCGCCGACGTGGACGAGATGACGGGGTGGACGATCCTCCTCAACCTGTCGGCGCGGCGCACGCTCACGAGCCGCGCGGTCGACGCCGACCCCTCGCTGGCCGACACGGACGGCGACGGGCTGACCGACGGCGAGGAGAACGCCGCGCTCACCGACCCCCGCAAGCGCGACAGCGACGGCGACCTGCTCGACGACGCGGACGAGATGTTCCGCTACAAGAGCAACCCGGTGGACGTGGACAGCGACGAGGACGCCGCCGGCATCGACGGGGCGCAGCTGGCGAACCCCTCGCTGTACGACGGCCAGGAGGTCGCGCGGCTCGGGACGTCGCCCACGCTCGAGGACACCGACGGCGACGGGCTCACGGACTACGAGGAGGTCACCGGCTCGGGCCTCGACCCCCGCATCGCGGACCTGCCGAACCTCGTGATCGAGCCCATCAGCGACCCGGAGATCGTGCTCGACTACGAGACGACCGCCACGCAGACCGACGCGAGCGACACGTTCCGCCTCCAGGGCTCCTCCTCGGAGCAGACGTCGGAGGACGTCGACAAGCGCATCGAGACCTTCGAGGCGAGCGGCGAGCTCGAGATCTCGGCGTCGCCGTCGTTCAAGGCCTCCTTCAAGGGCGGGTGGACCGACGAGACGACGGCCACGGTGGGCGCCGCGTCGGCGCAGGAGACCCGCGACGAGTTCCGTGCGACGGTGACGAACGAGAAGTCGCTCACCGCCAAGAGCGGCCGGTTGAGCGTCGCGCTCTCCGTGACCAACACGTCGTCGCGGTCGATCCTGGTCGAGGACCTGTCGGTCATCGCCTACCGCCTCACGCCCGGGGCGCTGCGGTCCCGCGCGGTGATCGGCCTGCTCACGCCCGCGTCGGCCCCGGGGACGACGTTCCCCGCGGTCCTCCTCCCGCCCGGCGGGTCGTTCGCGTTCGTCGGCACCAACGAGGACCTGCCGGTCGCGACCGTCACCGAGCTCCTGGAGCACCCGGGGTCGATCGCGTTCGAGGTCGGCAACTACACCATGTACCAGGTGGACGGGACCGGGGCGAAGGCGCGCGACTTCGGCGCGACCGGCGAGCGGATCCTCGAGCGCTGCGCGCTGGTGGTCGTGGACTACGGCAACGGCGACCGTCGGCGCGCGTTCGTCGCGACGAGCGTCGCGCGCACGCCCGCGGGCAAGAGCGCGGGGATGCCGCTGCGGTCGGCGCTCGAGGACGTGCTCGGCATCCAGGTGCAGACGACGCAGCACGTCGGCAAGTCGGCGACGAACCAGGACGTCCTCACCACCCGCGACGTGGTGCGCGGGCTGTCGGACCTCCGCGGGGCCATCGTGACGTCGAACTCGCAGCCGAGCGACGCGCCGTTCCCGGGGCGGACCGCGTGGCTGGTGAGCGTTTCGGACCCGTCCGCGGCGCCGGGGACGGTGCCCGGCGTCGTCGGGACCGTGCCCGCCGACCTGGACGACGTCGTGCTCCACAACGGCGAGGCCGCGTACCTGATCTTCGTCCACGACGAGGACGGCGACGGGCTGTCGGACGCGCGGGAGACGCTGCGCGCGTCGGCGCTCGACCGGAAGGACACCGACGGCGACAGCATCGAGGACGGCGACGAGGTGGACCGCGGCTGGACGGTGGAGTTCCGCGACCTCGGCGGCGTCGTCGACTCGCGCTTCTCGTACCCCGTCCGCTCGGACCCGAACGTCGAGGACGCGGATGACGACGGGCTCACGGACGCGCAGGAGCGGACCCAGGGCACCGACCCGAACCTCGCCGACACGGACGGCGACGGCCTCGACGACGCCCACGACACCGTCCAGTCGGTCCCCGTCCTCCTGCGCGACCTCGTCGAGGACCCGAGCCTCCTGGCGCTCTGGGGCTGCGGGACCACGAACGGGGCGGGCGCCCCGCCGCCGGCCACGCTGACCGCCGTGCGCCCGACGACGCCCGCGCCGGTGCTCACCCCCGAGAGCGGGTCCGGCTTCGACACGAACCGCCTGTACCGGCTGGCGGACCGCTTCGGCGTCACCGCGACGGCGGGCGATCCCGCGGGCAGCCTCGGCGGTGCGTTCGTCGCGGACGCACGCGACGGCATCTTCGGGCTCAACGAAAGCGCCGGGTTCAAGTCGAACGCCGCGCTGGCGGTGACCAGCGCGAGCGGCGAGTACTCGTACACGTTCTGGTTCCGCGACCGCAACGTGGACGTCGGCACGTACCTGCTCGTCGGCTTCGAGAAGACGTCGCAGCTCGACCCGCTGCTCGGCGTCACCGCCGAGGGAGGCGCCGGCGTGTTCCTGAAGGGCCGCGCGATCTTCGCGCAGGTGCCGCTGAAGGACGGGACCTTCGCCACCCTCGAGGCCGCGGTGCCGGTGGCGGGCGACTGGAACTTCGTCGCGCTGACCGTCGCGTACGAGAACGACCGCACGGTGGTGCGGCTCCACGGCAACGACGGCCGGCTCCTCGTCGACCCGTTCGTTTCGGCCGCGGGCGTGCGGCCCATCCGGGTCGGCTCGGTCCTGGGCCCGACCGCGCCGACCTTCCGGCTCGGGATGGCGCGCACCCCCGCCAGCGTCGTCGGCACGGCGGTCGATCCGCGGGGCGCCGACGTCGGGTTCGACGACGTGCGCGTCTACAACCGCGCGATCCCCTCGGACCTCGTCGAGCGCCTGTTCCGCGAGCGCGGGTACCGCTGACCGCGGCCCCCCCACGGAGACGTGCCATGCGTGCGCTCTTCACGACGGCTCTCGTGGCGCTCCTCGCCGCCGGCTGCGGCGGCGGCGGGAGCGGTGGCGGGACCGACGGCGGCGGCCCCGCCGCCCCGGCGCCGGCGGTGCCCGGCGGCGGGACCTCCGCCGGGCTGTACGCCCCGATCGGGTTGCTGCTCGACGAGGTGCAGTCGTCGCCCGAGTGGGGCCACGGCACCGCCCTCGCGCTGGCGGACGCCGACGGCGACGGCGACCTCGACGTGTTCGCGGGGTACCCGGGCAACGAGATCGACGGCCTCGACGACGCCGGCGCCGTGTGGATCTACCTGAACTCCCCCACCGGCTTCGGCGTGCCCGTGGAGATCACGGCGCGCGACTGGTGGCCCACCGAGCCGCAGGTCGGCGGCCGCTTCGGGATGTACCTCTACGCCGGCGACTTCGACGGCGACGGGTTCGACGACGTCGCGATCGGCGCCCCGAGCGAGGACGTGGACGGCGTCGTCGACGCGGGCCGCGTCTACATCCGCTTCGGGACGGGCGACGGCCTGGGCCTCTACGCGGGACCGTTCGGCGACCCCTCGGGCGGCGAGACCGGCGCGGAGTTCGGCGGCTCGTTCGCGGCCGGCGACGTGACGGGCGACGGGATCGACGACCTCACCGTCGGCTCGCCCGGCGCCACGGTCGGGACGGTGCGGGGCGCGGGCCACGTCTGGGTGTTCGTCGGCGACGACCCGTTCGCGATCGGCGACCAGGTCATCGGCCCGGCCACGGAGGCCCAGGCGCGCACCGACGGCGGCTGCGGCGCGCTGATCGTCGTGGACGACCTCGACGGCGACGGCCGCGGCGAGGTCCTCGCCGCGGGCCCCGGGACGCGGACGAGCGCGGGTCGCGTGACGGCGTTCGGCCTCGACGTCGCCCGACGCCTCGTCCCCCGCACCACCTTCCCCGTGCCGGCCGGCGGCGCGAACTCGCTGTTCGGCGCCGGCATGGTGACCGACGACTTCGACGGCGACGGCGACGTGGACGTCGCGATCGGCGCGCCGTACGCCACGTGCGGCGGCGTCGCCGCGGCCGGCTTCGTCGCGATCTACGAGAACCGGACCCTCGGCAGCACGCTCGCGTTCGCCCCGGGCCGCGTGTTCGGCGACGTCGTCCCCACGTCCGGCGCGCAGTTCGGCGCCCTGCTCAACGTCGCCGACGCCGACGGCGACGAGCGCGTGGACCTCGTCGTCGGCGCGCCGGGGACGCGCATCGGCGGCCTCGAGGGCGCGGGCCGGCTCCACGTCCTCCTCCAGGACGACGGCTGGGCCTTCGGGGTGCCGGGCCGTCGCGTCGTCCATGCACCGACGCCGTCCGTCGAGGGCGCGGCGTTCGGCGCGTGGATCGAGGTGGGCGACGTCACCGGCGACGGGCTCGACGACCTCGTCACCGGCGCGCCGGGCCCGTACGAGGACGGCCTCGACCTCGACCTGCGCCGCCCGGGCTTCGTCGAGGTGCTCCCCGCACGGCCCTGACGGGCGCGCGGCGGAGGGCCGCCGTCGTCAGGCGGCCCCGTCGAGGCGGTCCTTCATCCACGCGCGCGCGAAGTACCAGTCGTCCTCGGCCGTCGAGAGCGACACGCCGACGGCCTCGGCCACCTCGGGCAGCGTGAGCCCGGCGTAGAACCGCATCTCGACCACCCGGGCCTTGCGCTCGTCGAGCGAGGCCAGCGCGTCGAGCAGGGGTTCGACGTCGAGCACGTCGAGGTTGGGCGCGTCCAGCGCCACCGCCGCGGCCTCGAGCGGCACGCGCTCGCGATCGCCGCCGCGCTTCTGCGCGTCCCGTGCGCGGGCGTGCTCCACGAGGATGCGCCGCATCGCCCGCGCCGCGACGGCGAAGAAGTGCGACCGGCCGTGCACCTCGACCTGCCGTTCGTCCACGAGCCGGAGGTACGCCTCGTTGGCGAGCGCCGTCGGCTGGAGCGTGTGGTCGGGCCGCTCGCGTCGCAAATGGCTCGCCTCGAGCCGGCGGAGCTCGTCGTAGACGTCGGGCAGGATCGTGTCGATCCTTCGGACCCCTTCGCCACCGGCGCCGAGGGCCCGCGTGATGCGGGCCCGCGCATCGGAGGACGGGTCGCCGAGGTCCATGGCCCCATCGTAGTCGACCGCGCGGGCCCGGCCGCCTACCCGGGCGCCGCCCGTGGCCGGACGTCCCGCCCGTGGCCGGGCGTCCGCTTACCGGCCGAACACCTCGGTCAGGAGCGCGACCCAGGCGCTGCCACGCTCCCGGGCCGAGAGCCCCGGGTCGGCGTCGAGGGAGGCCCGCACCGTCGCGGCGGTCTCGCCGGCCGCCAACCGCGCGCGCAGCCGGGTCCGCCAGGCCGCGACCCGCCCGCGCTCCTCGGCCGCCCGCCGCCACCGCACGGCCAGGGGCTCGGTGGACCACGCCATCACCGCCCCTTGCCCGTCCGCGGCGACGACCGTCGTGCCGTCGGGCGTCACCGCGAGGCCCGTCACCATCGAACGGTGCCGCTCGAGCACCAGCTGCTCCGTCCCGGCCTCGGGGTCCCACACCGCGACGCGGTTGTCGCCGAACCCGAGGAACACGCGCGACCCGTCCGGCGCGAACGCCGCCGAGGTGACGGTGTCGCGCACGGCGCGCCACACGCGCGGCGGCGTGCCCGCGGGCGCGCGCAGGTCGTGGACGTACGCGCTGCCCCCGAGGGTCCCGAACACCGCGGTCCCGCCGTCGGGCGCGACGGCCACCGACGCGGGCCCGACGACCTCGAGCACCCGCGGCGGCACGGCGTCGTCGCCGACGGGCACGAGCGCCGCCGTCCCGTCGTCCCTCACGACGACCGCGCGGTCGTCGCCCGCCCGCGCGAACGGCGCCACCCCGAACGCACGGACCGGCCACGCTCCCCGGTACGCGAGGCCCGGCAGCCCCCACACCCCGACGGGCCCCGCGGCGACGGTCGTGGCGAACAGCGCCTCCC
>JAEUHO010000082.1 GCA_016795345.1 Planctomycetia bacterium
TCCTGCGCAGTCGCCGCGAAGCCGCCGGAGTACTGGCGCCTTGTCGGCCGTACGTCACCTCGCGTCCCACTCCCCACGGCAGCCTGAGCGAAGCGTAGGCCTCTCTGGCGGGATTGGCCGGTGACGCGAGGCCCGCCGGCCCGCAGACGCGCCAGAGGGTGCCGGACACCGAATGGCGGGACTGGCCGCCCCGGATCGCGCGCCGCGTCGCGCGTCAGTCGTGGACGACGGTGCCCATCCGCACGACCTCGAACGCGCTCCCGGGCACCGACTTCAGCCCGTTCAGGTCGTCGTCGTCCCAGCGCGCGTCCGGCGCGCCGGACACGTACCAGTTGCTCCCGTTGTCGGCGACGAACATGCCGTAGCGCTTCAGGCACGCCAGCACCACGCGCGTCTGCGGCCCGAAGCCGCTCGTGTCGAACGACGCCTTCAGCCGCACCCGCATCCCCATGGGGGGGCGGTTCGTGCTCCGGTCGCTGCTCGCCCAGTGCGTCGCCGGCGCCACGTACGCGCGCCGCGTCACCGCCACCGTGAACCGCAGCGCGTGCCGGATCTCGCCCCGGCCGACGACCTCGTCGTACCGGACGAGGCCCGGGAACACGGGCAGCCCCGCCGCGTCGGCCGACGTCCAACCCGCGGGCCGCGAGGGATGCTGCGCGAGGTCGAAGAACGCGCCGCTCCCGGCCGTCCAGCCGTTCACCGCCGGGTTCGGGCGCGGGTACGACGACCACGTCTCCCACAACGTCCACGCGTCGCGGTCGATCACCAGCACGTGCCGGTCGCCCGACGAGCCCGCGCCGCCCTCGATGGGCGCGTCCGCCGGGATCGGGTACGGGCCCGGGTCGCTCTCGTCGGCGTAGTCGAACGTCATCGGCACGCGCGGCTGCGTGCCCGCGACGACCACGTACGGGATCCCGAACGGCCCGCCGTCCCAGTCGGCGCCGAAGTCGGCGTGCAGCGTCGTCGCCGCGCCGATGGACGCGATCAGCGCGTCGCTGTTCGGGTCCACGGGCTCGCCGTCGACCGGCGTGTTCCACGGGTCGTCGTCCGGGAACGGCCGGAACCCCTGGAGGTCCGCGTTGGGCCCGAGGTCGGGCAGCGTGCCGGCGGGCGGCGGGGTCGTGGGGGGCGGAGGGGTGGGGGAGGGCGAAGGCCCGGTCGGGGGAGGGGCCCCGGCCGCGGGCGGCGCACCGCCGCCTCCACCGCCCCCGCAGCCGGTCAGCAGGCAGATCGCCACCACGAGCACCGCGCGTCGGCGCATGTCAGCCTCGAACGCACCACCGCCCCACGGGCAAGCCTACCCCCCTCCCTATCGGCCGTCCGGGGGCCCGTCCTCAAGCGCTCGGCAGCGCCCGGCGGGGGGCGGCGGCGAGCGGGCCTCGCGTCCCGAGGTGGGGGGCGCGGACCGGGCTCGGCGGCGCGGTGCGGGGTCAGGCGGCGGCGTCGCGCGCGAGCCGCTCGCCGGCCTTCGCGCGGCGGAACGGGTAGAGCAACTGCGCGAGGAAGCGGCCGGGCACGGGCTCGGTCGGCGCGCCGAGCGCGCGCGGGAACGTGCCGACGGGCAGGTGATAGGTGCGGAAGAGCACGTCCCAGAAGGCGAAGAGGCCCGCGAAGTTCTTGTCCCAGGCCTCGCGGTCGGCGGCGTGGTGCCAGCGGTGGAACATCGGGCTCGCGATCACGCGGCGGAGCGGGCCGAAGGTCCACGGGACGTCGGCGTGGAGGAGGAGCGCGTAGAAGGTGAGGAACGGCGTCACGATCGCGAAGACGCGCGGGTCGAAGCCGGCGAGGAGGAGCGTCGAGCCCTCGGCGACCTTCGTGAGGACCTGGTTGAGCGGGTGGACGCGGATGGAGGAGAGCCAGTCGAGGCGCGGGCTCGAGTGGTGGACGGCGTGGAGCGGCCAGAGCGGGCGGCGGTGGAACGCGCGGTGGAGCCCGTAGCCGAGGAGGTCCACGAAGAGGAGGCCCACGAGGACCTGCACGGCGAGCGGCCAGGCGCGGAGCACCGGGCCGAGGCCGAGGACCCCGAGGTCGGGGAAACGCCCCGCCGCGATCTCGGCCCGCAGGTCGGCGACGGAACGGCCCGAGGTGACGACGAGGACGACGACCACGGCCGCGAGCGCGACGAACGTCGTGGCGCGCGTGAGGAGCGGGGTGGCGGCCCACCAGGCGAAGTCGGTGCCCCGGTCCGGGCGCCGCCACCAGGGGACGCGGCCGGGGGTGCGCGACCACCGCTCGACGACGACGAAGATCGCCGAGAGGACGAGGAACCCGACGAGGAAGCCGACGACGGAGGCGACCATGGGGGGGTGTACCGCCCGCGCCGGCGCGGGATTCACGGCCCCCGGGGTAGGCTCATCGGATGCGCCTGACCGCCGACGACCGGGCCCTCATCGCCGCCGCCACCGACGCCATCCGGCGGGCCTTCGTGCCCGAGTGGCACCACGTGGGGGCCGCGCTGCGGACGCGGTCGGGGAAGGTGTTCAGCGCCGTGAACCTCGACACGTACGTGGGCTCCTGCGCGATCTGCGCCGAGGCCTGCGCGCTCGGCGCGGCCTACGCGGCCGGCGAGCGCGGGTTCGAGGCGTGCGTGGCGGTGCGCTGGCGCGGGCGCGGGCGGCCGGCCGTCGTGGCGCCGTGCGGCCGCTGCCGCGAGATGCTCCACGACTACGGCGACCCGTGGGTGATCCACCCGACGGCCCGCGGGCTCGCGAAGACGCGCGCGTCGGGGCTCCTGCCCGATGCCTACCTGCGCCCGGGCGAGCGTCGCGGCGACCCCGCGACGGCGCGGCCGACGGCCCGTCGGCGCGCGCGCTGACCTCCGCGCGCGCGGGGGCCCGCGCCGCGACCCGCCCGTTCGGGTACCCTCGCGCGAGGAGGGACGCCATGCGGGGACGCGACCACGGGATCCTCGGGACGACCGGCGCGCGGGGCCGAGGGGCCGCGACGCGGCACGAACGCGCGAGGCGCTCCCCGCGGGCCGCGGCGTGGGGCGCGGCGCTCGCCGCGATCCTCGGGATCGTGATGACGGGCGCGACCGGACGGCACGACGCCGCCGCGGGCCCCGACGGCGACCTCGTCGCCGACCTCGACCACCCCGATCCCGAGCGGCGCGAGCAGGCCCTCGTCGGCCTCGCGGCGCTCGGCAAGGACCGCGCGCGCGAGGGGCGCGTCGTGAAGCTGCTGGCGGACCCGGACTGGGGCGTCGCCATCGAGGCCACGCGCACCCTCGCGAAGATCGGCGCGCAGCCGGCCTGCGACGCGCTCGCCGCCGCCGCCGTCTCCGGCGAGATCGTGGCCCTGCGCGCCGCGGCCGCGGACGCCGCGGCGAGCGTGGACCCCGCGCGCGCGACCAGCCGGTGGCTGCACCTCGCGAACGCGGAGAAGACGCCGGCCGCGAAGGTCGCGGCGCTGCGCGCGGTGGCCCGCGTCGCCACGGGTGCGTCGCTCAAGGCCATCCGGCCGTTCACGAAGCACACCGACCCGCGCGTCGAGGCGGCCGCGATCGGCGCCCTGGGCTCGCTCTGGCGCGACCCCGCGGCGCGGGACGACGTCCTCGACTTCCTCACGGACGCGTGCGCCGCCCGGCGCGAGGAGCGCAAGCGGTTCCTCGCCTACTGCGCCGCGGTGGACGCGCTGCTCGCCATCGACGACCCGCGCGCCCGGGCCGTGCTCGCGGCCGAGGTCGCGTCGCTCCCGGACGACGACGACTACGTGCCGTCGCGGGTGGCGGCCGTCCTCGCGAAGGCGCCGGCGGACGTCGTGGACGCCGTCCAGGCGGCGGCCCCGCGCGTGAAGGGCGACGTCGCCACGCGTCGCTGGGCGCGGTTCGTGCGGCGGCTGCCGCACGCCGGCGTGCGACCGCACCTCGTCGCCGCCCTCGCGAGCAAGGACGTCCTCACGCGGACCGAGGCGGTGGTCGGCCTCGGGGCCACGAAGGACGCGGCGCTCGTGCCCACGGTCGAGCCCCTGCTCGCCGACGAGTCCCCCGAGGTGCGGCGGGAGGCCGTCGGCGCCCTCGCGCGCCTCGAGCCGGCGTCCGCCTTCCTCGCCCGTGCGGAGGCGGTCCGCGCCGACCGCGCCGAGGAGGTCCGCCTCGAGTACGTCGTCGCCCTCTTCGACGCGAACGACCCCGCGGCGATCCCGGTCCTCGAGGCGTCGTTCGCCGACCCCGCGTGGCGCGTCGCGTGCGCCGCGCTCGCCGCCGCCGGCGCGCTCGGCGTCGGCGCCGACCTGCCGCGGTTCGAGGCCTACCTCGCCCACAAGGACTGGCGGCAGCGCGCGGCCGCCCACGAGGCCCTCGGCCGCCTGCGGGCCGTCGAGGCGATCCCGCGGCTGGCCGCCGGCCTCGACGACAAGGACCCCGTGGTCCGCGGCGTCTGCTGGACGAACCTGCAGGTCCTCTCGACGCAGCGCCTCACGCCGAGCAAGGCCGCGTGGATGACGTGGTACGAGGCCAAGGGCCGCAACCTCGCGCTCGTCAAGAAGAGCCGCCGCGACGCCGCGGCCGCCGCCCCGACGACGCCGTCGGACGGGCCCGGCACGGGCCCCGGCTACCGCTGCCGCAAGGACGTCGAGGTGATGCAGAAGGCCCGCATCCTCGTCGTCACGGGCGCGTGGGACCACGTGGAGAACGTGCTCGAGCACCTCCGCATCCCGCACACCGTCCTCCGCGCCCAGCAGGTGGACGAGGTGGGCCTCAACCCGAACCAGGTCGTCCTCGTGAACTGCGAGGGCAACGTCGACTCGAAGTCCGCCGAGCGCCTGAAGTGGTTCACGACCGTCGGCGGCTACGTCATCAGCACGGACTGGGCCGTCACGAAGGCCGTCGCCTCGTGTTTCCCCGGCCACATCGTCCAGTACTCGAGCTCCTCCACGGGCAACGACGTCGTGGACGTCGAGCCGTCGCCCGTCCCGCATCCGTTCGTCGCCGGCGTCTTCGACGGCGTGCCGTCGCTCTCGTGGTGGCTCGAGATCCAGGCGTTCCCGCTGACCGTCGCGCGCCCGCACCGCGTCGAGACGCTGGTGGACAGCCGCGAGATGCGCTGGAAGTACGGCTCGTCGCCGCTCGCGACCACGTTCCGTTTCGGGCTCGGCAAGGTCACCCACGCCATCAGCCACTTCTACCTGCAGGAGGAAGGCCTCGCGGCGGCGTCCACCCCGCGCGACCGCATGGTCTTCGCGGCGGACCGCCTCGGGATCCCCATCCCCGAGATCCGCGAGCTCGTCGCGCAGGGCCGCTTCCCCGGCAAGCTCGACGAGTCGGTCATGCGCCAGCTGGCGCCCTCGTACTCGATGTTCCGCGTCCTCGTGAACGTCGTCGGCGAGAAGTCGCGGTGGGTCGAGAACCTCTGACGCGGGCGGCGGTCGGGGGTCCGGGACGGCGAGGCCCGGCGGCCGCCGGGCCTCGCGGTCATGTCGTCCCGTCCGCCGGCCCGGGGAGCGTCAGGCCTCGTTCGGCTTCTCGGGGTCCGCGGGCTTCTCGGGGTCCGCGGGCTTGTCGCCGTCCTTCGGCGGGGTCGTGTCGTTCTTCTTGCGCTTCGCCTTCGGCTCGGTGGCGGCCTTCTTGGCCGCGTCCTTCGCGGCCTTCGCGTCGCGGGCCGACGCGCGCGCGGCGGCGGCGGCCTGGAAGTCGAAGGTCGCCTTGACGTCCTTCCACCAGCCGCGCCATGCGTCCACGTCGTTGGCCTGCTTCGCGCCCGTGGCATACATGAGCGCCTTCGACAGGACGCCGCGGAGCCCCGTTCCGCCGCGGTGCTGGCGGCCCATGTAGTCGATGAGGCCCTCGATCGCCTTCGCGGAGGGGACGTTCGCGACGGCCATCGCGCGCGCCTCGACGACGGCCAGGTCGACGCCGAGCTCGATGCCGTCGAGGAGGCCGTCGATGGTGCTCTCCTGCGCGAGGTCGTGCAGGCCCTTCACCACGGCGACGAGCTCGTCCTTCTTCGACACGTCCTTCTCGAACGCCGCCTGCAGCGCCTTGCTCCGCTCGAGCAGCGCCGCGGCCGCGCGCTTCTGCGTGTCGGGCATCGTCCGCGACGCGAGGGTGGTCACGGCGGCGAGGCGGACGTCCTCCTCGGGGGCCTTCAGCAGCTTGCCGAGCGGCGCGATCAGCCGGGGGTCGTCGGTGCCGGCCGCCTCCCGGAGCGCCGCGAGGCGGACCTCCACGGGCTGGTCGTCCTTCAGCTGGGCGAGCAGCGCCAGGATCGGGTCCTCGGCGGTGCGGTCGCCGTCGGCGAACGCGACCGCGGCGGGCGCGGCGGCGAGGGCGAACGCGAGGACGGCGGCGGCGAAGGGGCGACGCGGCACGGGGAACCCTCCGGGGGTGTCCCCTTGGTACCCGCCGTGCGCCCCGCGGGTCGCGGCGGGAGGGACCGACCCGGGGGGGGCGCCCCGGTCGGGGGGGCCGGGGGCGGCGCGACCGGCGTAGAGTCGGCCCGTCCCGGAGGGTGTGCCGATGTCCCGCCGCCTCGCCCGTCTCGCGTGCCTCGCCGCCGCGCTCGTCGCCACCGTGCCGGCGACGGCGGCCGATCCCGCGCCGTCGCCCTACGGCGCGACCTACACGGCCGAGGAGCTCGCCGCCCTCGACCGGGCGCTGCACGCGGGCAACTGCACCCGCGAGGACCTCACGTTCCGCAAGGACATGGCGAAGGGCATCGGCTGCTTCCCGGTGGTGAAGGAGCTGCTGCGCGACCCGCTGCTCATCGCGCCGACCATGGACGCGATCGCCGCCGCCGTGGACGGGAAGGGCCTCGACCTCGTCACCGCGGCGCTCGCGACGGCGGCGGGGCTCCGGACGGCGGGGGCCCCGGCGGGCGGGAGCTACGCCGCGATGCGGACGACGGCGGCGAAGGCGCTCGCGGTGCCCGCGGCGCCGATGGCGCCCGTCACGCCGGCGCAGGCGCTGGTGTTCCTCGAGGGGGTCGTGGGGCGGCAGCCCGAGGTGGACGTCACGGCGGGCGACACGGAGGCGGAGCGCGCGGTGTCGGCGATGGCGCTGCGGCACGCGCTGCCGGAGGCCATGGCGTGGCATCCGGTGGGCCCCGCGCCGTACCCCGACCGGGCCGAGGCGCTCGACACGTTCCTGAAGGGCAAGCCGCAGGCCTACCTGCACGACCTGGCCGCGCGCCTCGACGTGCCGGCGCTCGCGCGGGCGTGGGCGGAGGCGTTCGCGCCGCTGCTCGGCTCGGTGGCGTCGTGGCCGCCCGAGGCGTTCCCGACCGACGCGCCGGTGGTGCGCGAGACGCCGTTCGGGCGCATCGCCCTCGGCACGACCGGCGACGAGACGTGGGTCGGCGACTACGCCGCGATCGTGGACCCGGGCGGCGACGACCGGTACGAGCGGGGGCGCTTCGCCGCGGCGTTCGGCACCGACGGCCGCCGCGTCGGCGTCGTCGTGGACCTCGGGGGCGACGACGTCTACGACGCGCGCGGCACCGACGTCACGTTCGGCGCGGCCATCCTCGGGGTCGCGGCGCTGGTGGACCTCGGCGGCGGCAACGACCGGTACGCCGCGGGCCACGGCTCGCTCGGCGCCGCCGCCGGCGGCGTCGCGGTGCTCTACGACGACGGCGGCAGCGACCGCTACGACGCGAAGACGTTCACCATGGGCGCCGCCGGGTTCGGCATCGGCCTCCTGCTCGACGACGCGACGAAGCCCGCGCCGGTCGTGCGCACCGACGAGGAGACCAAGGACCCGGTGGACATCGCCGCGTTCGACGACGACCGGCTCGTCGCGTGGGCGAACGCGCAGGCGTTCGCGCGCCCGGGCGGCGTCGCGTTGTGCGTGAACCGGCGCGGCAACGACGTCTACGAGGCCGGCGGCGTCTACCTGCACGCGCCGTTGTTCTCCGACCGCTACCAGTCGTTCTCCCAGGGCTTCGCCATCGGCGCCCGCGACGTCGACTACGCGGGCGGGATCGCGATGGTGCTCGACCGCGACGGCAACGACCGCTACCTCGGCGACGTCTACGACCAGGGCGTCGGGTACTGGTACGCCGCGGGGCTGCTCTGGGACGGCGGCGGGCACGACCTCTACGAGATGACGCAGTACGGCCAGGGGAGCGGCATCCACCTCGCCGTCGGCGGGCTCGTCGACGTGGCCGGCAGCGACGCGTACGTGATGCACTCGGGCCTCGGCCAGGGCGGCAGCCACGACTTCGCGGCGAGCGTGCTCCACGACCGCGGCGGCAACGACCGCTACCACGGCAACACGTCGTGCAACGGCTGCGGCCTCACGAACGCGGTCGGGCTGCACCTCGACCGCGCGGGCGACGACACCTACGCGGCCCGGCGCGACGGCGGCTTCAACGGCGGCCGGCCCGCGCGCGGCTTCGGGAGCGTGGGCGTGCTCGTGGACCTCGCGGGCAAGGACGACTACCTCGGGACCATGAAGGACGGCGACGTCTGGCGCGGGATGGACGTCGGCCTCGGCGTGGACGTCGCGCCCGCGGGCGACCGGCCCGGGCCCGGCGGCGGGACGCCGGCCGCGGACCAGCCCTCGGGCAAGGTGGAGCTCCCGGCCGTCACCCGCCACGAGGGGCCGCTCGACGACAAGGTCTTCGACGAGCTGTGGGCCATCGCCTGCCGCTGGGAGGTCGGCGACAACCGCGCCATCGTGCCGGTCGCGCGCAAGCGGCTGGTGGCGGCGGGCAAGGACGTCCTGCCGCGGCTCGAGGCCCGGATGGAGAAGGACGACTCGGGCCTCGAGGTCCGCGCGTACGTCGACGTCCTGACCGGGCTCGCGGAGGCCGGCGCCCGCGCCGACGTCGTGGCCCTCCTCGGGCGCAACCTCGCGTCGCCCGTCGACCGGCGGATGCGCCTCGCGCTCACGCTGGTGGGCGAGATGAAGGTCGCGGAGCTCGCCGACCGCGTCGCCGCGCTCCTCGACGCCAAGGACCCGAGCCTGCCGCGGCGCGCCGCGGGCGTGCTGCAGGCCCTCGGCAGCCACGCGGGCGACGACCGCCTGCGGGGGTGGCTCGCGTCGGGCCACCGGGCGGCGGCCGGCCCGGACGGCGTCCGCGACCTCGGCGACGAGGCGCGGATCCTCGCGGCGCTTGGCGTGCTGCTGGGCCTCGAGAGCGACCCGCGCAAGGAGGTCGAGCACCTCCTCGACCACCCGCTCGTGAGCGTGCGCTCGAGGCTCGCGACGCTGCTCGCCGAGCACGGCCCGCGCTACGCGGCCACGCTCCGCAGCTGGCTCCTGCAGGGCACGTTCTTCGAGGACGCCCGCTCGCGCGGGCTGCGCACCGTCCTCGACGCGTACACCCGCAGCACCCTCGAGCCCGACGTCTCGGTCGGGCGCGCGGTCGCGGCGCTGCTCGCGCACGGCGACTGGGGCGTCCGCGCGGACGCGGCGCGGCTCATCCGCCGCTGGCAGGCGCTCCCCAAGGTCGACGCGGCGGTCCTCGACGAGATCGTCGGCGTGCTCGAGAAGCACCTCGCGAACGAGACCGACCCGTACGTGCGGACCCAGGGGGCGAAGCGCTGACGGCCGGGCCTCGCGTACCCCCGCCCTTTCCGCCCATCGGCGCCGGGTGATGACCGGCAGGTTCGCCCGGGGGCAGACGCGCCATCCGGTGACGGACACCGATTGGCGGGACTGCCGCGACGACGACCGGGGGCAGACGCGCCATCCGGTGCCGGACACCGATTGGCGGGACTGCCGCGACGACGACCGGGGGCAGACGCGCCATCCGGTGACGGACACCAACTGGCGGGACTGCCGCGACGACGGCCGGGCCTCGCATCACGCGCACGCGGCCGCGCGCCCGACGAGCGCGGCGCGCACCCCGTCCGCCGGCATCGGGCGGGCGAAGTGGAACCCCTGCGCGCGTCCGCACCCGAGCGCGCGCAGCCGCGCGGCCTGCGCGGCGTCCTCGACGCCTTCCGCGACCACGTCGAGGCCGAGCGCGCGGCCGATCGCGAGGATGGCCCGCACGACCGTGTCGTCGCCCGGGAGCGGCGCCACGAACGGGCGGGGGAGCTTCAGCACGTCCACGGGGAGACGCCCGAGGTCGCCGAGCGCGGCGAAGCCCGTCCCGAAGTCGTCGAACGCCACGCGCACGCCGGCCGCGCGCACCTCGTCGAGGGCCCGCGCCAGCGTCGCGACCGACCCGCGCGCGCGGGTCTCGACGAGCTCGAGGGTCAACGCGTCCGCGGGCAGCCCCGCGTCGCGCAGCGCCGCGAGCACGTCGCCCGGGAACGCGGGGTCGAGCAGCTGCGCGTGCGCGACGTTGACGCTGACGAACGGCGTCGCGCTCGTCGCGCGCCGCCACGCCGCCGCGTCGCGGCACGCGGTCCGCAGCACGAAGCGGCCGATCGCGACGATGGCCCCGGAGCGCTCGGCCGCGGCGACGAACACCGACGGCAGCACCTCGCCCCGCGTCGGGTGCGTCCACCGCAGCAGCGCCTCGGCGCCGACCACGCGTCCATCGTCGAGGGCGACGATCGGCTGGTAGACGACGCGCAGCTCGCCACGCGCGAGGGCGGTGTCGAGGTCGCGGCCGAGGGGGGACGCGTCCCGGGTCGCGTCCGTCCGCGGCGGCGGGGGGGCGACGTCGTCGAGCGAGGCGGTGGGCATGGGGCCTCCCATTCCAAAGCGCGTGCCACGTCCCACCGGGGCCCGCGCCCCGCCGTCGCGGCCCGCCGACGCCGCGGCCCCCGGTCCTCGCCCCCGGCGTCGTCTCGCGTTGCGACGGCGGCGACGCGCGTTGAGAATGCCCCGGGGGGCGCCGGCGTCTCGTCCCGCGAACGGGATCGTTCGCCGGCCGGGGGAGCGGGCCTACGATGGCCCCATGCGACGCCTCGTGCTCGGCTCTCTCCTGCTCCTCGGGTCCGCCCTCGGCGCGCCGAACGTCCGCGCCGACGTCGTCCCGGACCCGGCCCCGCAGCGTGACGCCGCCGACGACGACGTGATCGCCGCCGGAAGGCGTTCGCTCGGGATCGTGATCGTGCTCGTGGGGGCGACGGTCCTCGCCGGGATCCTGCTCGCGCTGCGCTTCCGCCGCCACGACGCCCGCGCCGCGGTTCAGCCGTAGTAGATCCAGAGGCCGACCCCGAACGACACCGCGTTCGCGAGGAAGCCGAGCGCCAGCCCGCGCCGCACCCCGAGCCCGGCCGCGTACGCGTAGCCGAGCCCCTCCACGACCGCGATCGTCGTCTCGAGCACGGCCCATCGCACCGCCGGCCCGACGTGGGGCGCGAGCGCGGGGTCCACGAGCCACAACAACGGGTGCGTGAGCGCGCTCGCCGCGATCGCGACGAAGGGCAGCCGTCCCCACGTCGCGCGTGGCGCGGCCGACGCCCACGCGCCCGCGCACACGACGGGCACCTCGATCGCGAGCGTGAGCAGGAACGCCTGGGTCTGGGTCACGCGATCCCCCCCTCGGGACCGCGAGGCCCGGCCGCCGCCGCGCGCCCGCCGAGCGCGAGGAGCAGCACCGGCACCTCCAGCCATGCGTGGACCGACGCGAGGAGGCCGTAGGTCGCGCGGGTCGGGGTGAACCGCGCGAGGAACGCGACGGTGAACGCGCCGCCGACCGCGGCGATCGCGAGCGCGAGCACGCCCGCGCGCGGCCAGGGGAGGACCGGCGCGTCCCCGCCCGTCCGCAGCAGCCGCGGCAGGACGCCCAGCACGATCCCGTAGTGCAGCAGCTGCAGGTAGGCGGCCGCCGCGAAGACGTCCGCCGCGCGGGGCGAGCCGAGCCACGCCGACGGGACGAACACGCGCAGGTGGTCCGCGAGGGTCCCGGCCGACGCGGGGCCCGCGTCGGGCGCGGCGAGGCCGAGGGCCGCGAGGCCCGCGGACGGCAGGCCGCTCGCGATCGCGAGCGGGACCGCGACGAACGCGACGGCGCACGCGGGCAGCGCCCGGGCGCGCACGTCGTCGCGCTCCGCGAGGAACCCGACAGGCGTGGCGTTGTGGAGGAGCGCGAGGACCACGACGGTGAGCAGCGGATCGAGGAGCGACCCGAGCGCGATCGCCGCCCCGACCGCGAACGCGAGGCCCGCGCGGCCCGGGCGCGCGACGAGGGACGGGACCACGAGGAACGCGAGGAGCGCGACCAGGCCCAGCTCGAGGACGAACGCGTCGAGGGCGGGCGCCTGCCCGAGGAGCACGAGCGCGCGCAGCGCGACGACGACGGCGAGGACGCCCGCGATGGCGAGCCCGCGTCGGGACGCGAGGCCCGCGCCGAAACGCCCGTCGACGTAGCGCAGCTCGGCGAGCGCGTGCGGCGCCCCGAACAACGCCAGCGAGCCCGCGTAGGCGAGCAGCGGTGCGGCCGACGCGAGCAGCGCGGCGCCGGCGACGTACGCCACGACCGCGGCGGCCGGCGGCAGGGGAGCGGGGCGGGCCGGGCCTTGCGTCACGCGGCCGGGGATCGTCGCCGACGGGCGATCGCGAGCCCACCGAGGATCAGCCCGCCGACGCCCGCGACCGCGAGGCCGAGCCAGGTCGGCCAACGGCGGAGCTCGTCGGCCGGGGCCTCCGCGGCACCGTGGGCGTCCGGCCCGGCGGGGAGGTCCGCCGGCGGCGTCCGCGTCGGCGGCAGCGGGGGCTCGTCGGGCGAGGCCGTCGGCGTCGGGACGGGGCGCGGGCGCAGCGGGCGGCCGAGCATGTCCACCTCCTCGAGCGGGACGACGGTCGTCACGAGCCGGCCCTCGGCGTCGAAGCGGCGCACGTCCTGGGTGCGCGTGACGCCGCCGCCGTCGCGGCCGGTGAGGCGGGTCCGCACCTCGAGACGGACCGTGGCTTCGTCGGCATGGACGTGGTTGTCGAAGCCGAAGGCCACGAAGATCGCCCGCGCGAGCAGCGGATCGCCCGGGTGCGCCGGGCGCGAGACGAGCGCTTCGAGCAGCGCCGCGGTGTCGGGGTGCGGCACCAGCAGGAACGAGCCGGTCGCCGATCGCGCGGGGGGCGCCACGTCGGTCCGGTCGGCGACGGCGGCCATGCGGCGCGACGCGTGCTTCAGCGTGAAGGCGTCGTACCAGGGCTCGAGCACGGAGTCGGGGTCGGTCCCGGCGGGCGGAGGCACGACGGGGTCGAAGGCCCGCGGCGGCGGGAGCCACAGCTCGTCGCCGGCGCGGATGCGGTCGGGCGCGGCCGCGATCGCCGGGTTCGCGTCGACGAGGACCTTCCATCGCGCGGCGTCGCCGCAGCGGGCGGCGGCGATCCCGCGGAGGGTGTCGCCGGGCTGGACGACGTACCGTCGCGAGACGCGATCGTGGAACACGCCCCAATCGACGAGCTCGACCATGGGCACGCGCCTCGAGTTCGGCGGCTCGGGGGGGAAGATGTCGGCGCGGGTCGGGTCGCGCTCCCATGCGATCGCGACGAGGCCCGCCCACGTGACCCAGCGCGCTGTCCGTCGGATCATCTGCGTCCTCCCGCGTCTCGGCCCCCGAGCCTATCGCACGCTCACCCGGCCGCGACCGGCGATCTCGTCTCGCGGCGGCGGATCCGCGCACCTCGAGGCGGTCCCGCCGCGGTCGCGACGGGCCCCACGGGGCTCGGCTGTTGGACGTCATCGGTCGCGGCGAGTTCGCGGCGCACGGCTTGCCCGCGGGCGCGGCGCGCCGGGCGCGGGGGCGGACGCGGCGGCAGGACGCCGGCGTCGAGGCGAACGCGCACGGGACCGGGGGGGGGTTGAGTGGGGCGTGCCGTTGGCCGATGGGGACGGGTCAGGGACGCTGTCGTACCGGAGCCCGAGCCGTGGGGAAGCCGCCGCCCGAGACCGTGGAAGCGCTGTTGACCGGCCGCCGTCGCTGGACGCGGCAGGCCCGCGTCTTCGACGTGGTCTGCGAGGGGATCGGGGCGACCGTGCGCGCGCGGACGGTCGACGTGTCGCGGGGCGGGTTGCTCGCGGAGGCGGTCGACGCCGACGTCCCGCCGCTCCACGAGGGCGACCTGATGCCCATGGCCTACCTCGCCGCGGTGGCGTTCGCGAAGGGCGTGACGGTGACGCTGGCGCCGAACCTGACGGTGCGTGGCGACGTCGTCCGCGTCACGACGAGCCCGAAGGAGCGATCGTTCCTGCGGCTCGGCATCCGCTTCCGCCGGCCCCTGACCGCGGCGCAGTGCGCCGTGCTGCGGATCGACGCGACGGACCGTTCCGACCCGACCTTCGACCCCGCGACCGAGGCGCCGTTGCCCCCGGACGACGAACCGGCGGCACCGCCTCCGCCGTCGCCCCTGCCGGCGAAGGCGCCGACGCCCGTGAGGATCGAGCGGGAGCGATCGTTCGCCGACCGCCGCGCCGCACCGACGCCGATGCGGATCGAACGCGACCGGGCGTTCGGCGATCGCACGAAACCGGCGTGACGCCGCCGCGTCAGCGGTCCGCGACGACGCCGCGATAACGCCGTTCGAGGTCGGAGCGGGCCTGCGCGACCTCGTCGAGGAGCGCCGCCGATGCCGCCGGGGCGGTCGGCCGCGGTGGACCTTCGACGCCGTCCACGCGGTCGAACCAGTGCTCCTCGACCCACGTCAGCGTCGAGACGTCGAACGTCCCGATCCACGCGATCGTCGCGTCGCGCACCGCGACCCGTCGCCGGCGGACCTCGGCCCCGCCCGCCGCGGCCTCGCCGGGCGCCACCACCGAGCGGACCCGGCGGTCCGAGGGCGCGCCGCGGGCGGCTGCCACGAGGCTCGTGCCGTCCATCGACCGCGGCATCGCGAGGCCGGCCAACTCCAGGCAGGTCGGCGCCAGATCGACGAGCGAACAGGGCGACGTCACCGTGCCGCCGGCCGGGAGCCCGGGCGCCCGGACGAGGAGCGGCACGTGGACGAACTCGCGGAAGAGGTACCGCCCGTGGTGCAGCGGGCCGTGCTCGCCGAACCCCTCACCGTGATCGCCCGTGACGATCACGACGGTCTCCGGCGGCAACGCGTCGATCGCGTCGAGCAGTTCGCGCATCCGCGCGTCGAGGGCCGAGAGCCCGCGCCGGTATGCCCGCCGCAAGGCGTCGCGCGTCTCGGGGCCCGTCGGCTCGTTGCGCCAGCCGCCGTCGGCCCAGGCCCGGCAGTCCTCGAGCCAGAGGTTCGACGCGTTCGCGTGGCCGAGGCGCGCCGTCAGCGCGGCGTGGGCGCACGACTCGCCGAGATAGGCGCGAACGAACCGGTCCCTCAACGAGCCCTCGATCGGCTGCCGTGCCGCCACCGACGTCGCGAGCGCGTCGGCCAGGGACGGGTCCGACTCGGCGCAAGGCCCGGTGAACATCGGCGTCTTGTCGCCGTAGGGGTCGTGGGCGCCGTAGGAGTGGATGAAGAGGAAGAACGGCCGTCGCGGGTCGGTCTCGCGGGCGAACCGCACGATGGCCTGCGCGGGGGGGCGACGGTCGAAGTCCACGTGGAACGTCGCGAACCCCTGCCCGAGCCCGACGTCCGGCGAAACCCACCCGCCGCCCGTGCACGCCGCCGTCACCCATCCCGCGTCGCGGAACATCGAGGCCAGCGTCGGCACCGAGGCCGCGAGCCGGGCGTCGGCGGTCACGTTCACGACGCCGTGGCCGGTGGGGTGGAGGCCGGTCAGGAGCGACGCCACGGACGGCAACGTCCAGCTGGACGGGGCGATCGCGTCCGTGAACGTCGTCGCGCCGCCCGCCCACGCGCGAACCGCCGCGAGCCCCTCGCCGTCGGCGTCGCTCGCGAGCGCGTCGGCGCGGAGGGTGTCGAGGCAGATGACGACGATCCCGGGCACGCGGAGCGCGGCCCCGGTGGCCGGCGCGACGTGGGTCCGGCGGGTCGTCCGCCCGATGGCGAACGACAGCGCCGCGAGCGCCAACATCGCGCAGATGAAGCCGAGCCGGCGCATCCCCCTCCGAATGCAAATGTCGCGCCGAGGCCCCCCGCGGTCCGGCCATGGGGCCCCGCCGTCGCCGTTCGCGGTTCCGGCGCCGGATCCACCCGGTTCGGGGGCCCGGATCGCCCGTCAAAGGTCCCGGTTGGCGGGGGTCCCCCCCCCTCGGGCGGTAAGGTCGGACCGCCTCGCGTAAGGCACGGCTTCGGGACTTTCGGCGGCCGCGATCGCGGGGGTCTGACGGGGGATCTCGGGCCGCGCTGACGCGACCGCGTCAGGCCGCGGGCTGCGGGCGGAGCAGGTCGCGGAGCCGGCGGAGGAACTCGTCGGCCCGGAACGGCTTCGCGACGAACGCCGCGCCCGGGACGGGGGGCTGCCCGCCGGAGGCGAGTTCCTCCGCGTAGGCGGACAGGAACAACACGCGGATGTCGGGCCGGGTGCGGCGGATGCGCATCGCGACGTCGGGCCCGTGGAGGCCCGGCATCACGACGTCGGACACGAGCGCGTGCAGCGGGCCGACGTGGGCGGCGGCGCGGGCGATCGCCTCCTCGCCGTCGGCCGCCTCGAGCACGCCGTACCCGCTCCGGCGGAGGAGCTCGAGCAGCGCGCCGCGGACGATGGCGTTGTCCTCCGCCACGAGGACCGTCTCGTGGCCCGGGGCCGCGGGCCCGGGCGAGGCGGGCGCGGCCGACGCGGCCCGGCGCGACGGCGCGGCCGGCCAGTAGATGCGGAACGTCGCCCCCTGGCCCGGCGCCGTCGTGAGGCGGACGTGCCCGTTCGCCTGCGAGACGATGCCGTACACCGTCGCGAGGCCGAGGCCGGTGCCCTCGCCCTGCGGCTTGGTGGTGAAGAACGGCTCGAACACGTGCTCGCGGACCTCCGGCGTCATGCCGACGCCGTCGTCGGCGACCGTCAGCACCACCCAGTCGCCCGGCGGGACGTCCACGTCCTGCGGCGTCCGGTCGGCCGCGAGCGCCTGGGTCGAGAGCCGGATCTGGCCGCCGCGCGGGATGGCGTCCCGCGCGTTGACGACGAGGTTCATGACCACCTGCTCGAGGTGGCCCGCGTCGGCGACGACGGCGCCCGCGGCCGGGTCGAGGTCGGTCGTGAGCTGCAGGTCCTCGCGGATCAGGCGGCGCAGCATGGCCTCGAGGTCGACGAGCAGCGCGTTGACGTCGAGCACCGTCGGCTGGACGACCTGCTTGCGGCTGAAGGCGAGCAGCCGGCGCGTCAGCAGGGTGGCCCGCTCGCCGGCCTTCTTGATCTCGGTCACGTAGGCGCGGAGCGTCTCGGAGCCCGCGAGGGCCAGCGAGAGGTCGGCGTAGCCCCCGATGGCGCACAGCAGGTTGTTGAAGTCGTGCGCGACGCCGCCGGCGAGGCGGCCGACCGCCTCCATCTTCTGGGAGTGGCGGAACTGCACCTCGAGCTCGCGGCGCGCCGTCACGTCGAAGAAGTACGCGCGCAGGCCCACGAGCTCGCCGTCGTCGCGGAAGTCGCCGACGACGTTGCCGACGACGAAGACGGGCGCGCCGTCGGTGCGGCGGAGCTCGCCCTCGAAGCTCTCGACGAGGCGCTCGCGCCGCACGCGGTCGAGGAGGCGCCCGTGCTCCTCCGGGCGCGCGAACAGCGCCGCCATGCTGCCGTCGAGCGCGGCCGTGCGCGAGGTGAAGCCGAAGATGCGGACGAACGCGGGGTTGCAGTCCACGATCCGGCCGTCGGCGTCGAACAACGCGTCGCCCGTGAGGTCGTCCTCGAAGAAGCGGCGGTACCGCGCCTCGCTCTCGAGGAGGCGGCGCTCCGCCGTGCGGCGCTCCGCCCGGACCGCGGCGTCGCGCAGCTCGCGCTGCACCGCGGGCACGAGCCGGGCGAGCTGGTGCTTCGTCACGAAGTCGTGGGCCCCGGCGCGCATGGCCGAGACCGCGAGGTCCTCCGGGATCGACCCCGAGACGATCAGGAACGGGAGGTCCATCCCGTGCTCCGTGAGCACGCGGAGGGCGGCGGCCGCGCTGAAGCGGGGCATGGCGTGGTCGGAGACGACGAGGTCGAACGACCGGCTGCGCAGCGCGGCCCGCATGGACGCCTCGTCGTCCACGCGGACGTGGGACACCTCGTAGCCCGCGCGCGCGAGCTCCCGGACGACGAGCGTGGCGTCGTCCTCGGCGTCCTCGACGATCAGGAGGCGCAGGGGCGTCATCGCGCGCCCCCGGGGCGGGCCGACGGCGGCACGTTCAGCACCAGCCAGTACAACCCGAGCTGCCGCACCGCCTCGACGAACTGGGCGAAGTCCACGGGCTTGCGGATGTAGCTGTTGCTCCCGAGCTCGTAGCTGCGCACGACGTCGTCCTCCTCGAGCGACGACGTCAGCACGACCACCGGCACGAGGCGCGTGCGCGGGTCGGCCCGCATCGCCCGGAGCACCTCGAGGCCGTCCACCTTCGGCAGCTTCAGGTCGAGGAGCACCACCTGCGGGGCCGCCTCCGCGTCGCGCCCGGCGAACGGGCCGCGGGCGAACAGGTAGTCGAGGGCCTCGGCGCCGTCGTGCACCACCCGGACCGCGTTCGCGATCCGGTTCTGCCGGAACGCGCGGAGGGCCAGCTCGACGTCGTCGGGGTTGTCCTCGACCAGCAGGATCTCGCGTTCGTGGCTCACGGGGCCTCCGGTGCCAGGGTGAAGCGGAAGACGGCGCCCTCGCCGGGCGCCGACGACGCGCGGACGCGCCCGCCGTGCAGGCGGACGACGCGCTGGACGGTCGCGAGCCCGATCCCGGTGCCCGGGAACTCGTGCTGCGCGTGCAGGCGCTGGAACGCGCCGAAGAGCTTGTGCGCGTAGGCCATGTCGAAGCCCACGCCGTTGTCGCGGACGTAGAAGTGGGGGCCCGCGGGGTCGACGTCGCGGCCGAACGCGATCCGCGGCTCGGGCGTCCTCGACGTGAACTTCCACGCGTTGCCGAGCAGGTTCTCGAGGACCACCCGCACGAGGCGCGGGTCGGCCAGGGCCGCGCAGCCGTCCTCGACGTCGATGGCGACGACCCGCTCGCGGTCGGCGGCCGCGAGCTCGGCGAGCACCTCGCGCGCGATCGCGGAGAGGTCGACGGGCTCGCGGCGGGCGTCGGAGCGGGTGATCCGGGCCAGCTGCAGCAGGTCGTCGATGAGGCGGCCCATCCGCTGCGTGGCGGCCCGGACGCGGCGCAGCGCGTCCTCGCCCTCCGGCGGCAGGCGGTCCTTGCAGTCCTCGGCGAGGGCCTGGCTGAAGCCGTCGATGCTGCGGAGCGGCGCCCGCAGGTCGTGCGAGACGGAGTACGCGAACGCGTCCAGCTCGCGGTTCGCCGCGTCGAGCGCCGTGTTGCGGCGGGCGAGCTCGGTGTTCAGCGCGCGGATGGCGTCGGCGGACTCGCGCTCGGTCGTCACGTCCCGCCCGACGCAGTAGAGCCGCGCCGCGACGCGGTCGGTGACCGCGCTCCACGACATCCACCGCCAGGTGCCGTCGCGGTGCCGGTAGCGGTTCTCGAAGCCGACCAGCAGGTCGTCGGTGGTCGCGAGCGCGGTCGCGGCGGCCCGCGACGGGGCGAGGTCGTCCGGGTGCAGGAGCGCGGCCCACCCCTGGGCGCGGACCTCCTCCGGCGACCAGCCGAGGGTCCGCTCCCACGCCGGGTTCGCCCGGAGGACGTTGCCTTCGAGGTCCAGCACGAGGAAGAGGTCGAGCGCGAGGGTCACGACCCGATCGCGTTCGGCCTCCGCCCGCCGCCGCGCGGTCAGGTCCGTCACCGTGGACCGCGACGCGACGAACTCGCCGTTCGGGCCGCGGACGGCGGTCGCGTCCACGGTCACGGGGCGGGCCCCGCCGTCGGCGCGCTGCAGCTCCAGCACGACGTCGTGGATCTCGCCCGTGGCGACGAACGTCGGGAAGTGCGCCGCGAAGGCGGTCCGGCCCGCGGCCGTGAGCAGCTCCGGGTAGCGGACGCGGCCCACGACGTCCTCGCGGCGGCGACCGAGCCACGCGAGCTCCGTCGCGTTCATCTCGAGCACGGTGCCGTCGGCGGCCAGCGAGTGGTAGCCGCACGGGGCGTGGTCGTAGAGGTCGCGCAGCCGCGCCTCGCGCGCGGTGGCCTCCCGCTCGAGGGTCCGGCGTGCCTGCAGCTCGCGGCGGACCACGCGGTAGCCGCCCACCGCGAGGACCGTGCCGAGGGCCGCGACGGCCGCGAGCGTCGCGTAGAGGGTCTCGGCGCTCGACTCCGTCGCGGCCCGGCGGGCGTCGAGGAGCGTGCGCTCGGCGGCCGTCATCTCG
>JAEUHO010000154.1 GCA_016795345.1 Planctomycetia bacterium
CCGTCGGGAAGCGGGATTGGAACGTCGTGAGTTGCTACGTCGTGACGTTTGAACCTGGAAAGGGGTGCGATGCCGACGCGCTTGAGTCCGCACTGAAGGAGGGCGGAGTCTGGGCGCGCATCACGCCTACAGCCTGGGCGGTCATGAGCGATTCTTCCGCAACGGCGTTACGCGACAGTCTTTCGAAACTCGTGGGAACTGACGGGAGGCTGTTCGTTATCCGGTCCGGGGTCGAGGCGGCGTGGCGCCACGTGATGTGCAGTAGCGAGTGGTTGAAGAAGTACCTATGAACTCGAAAAGGAGGGAGACCGAGTCTGACCACGGACCGAAGATCGTCCGGCGTCGATTCGACTCGCTGACGCTGTTTGAGATTACGGAGGACGAACTGACTGCACTGGCCGCCGGAAGCCCGGGATCGACTCACCTGAATCTCGCGATCGCTTGCCTTTCGACGGCGGTGTCGATGCTTGTTGCGCTCATGTCTGCGTCACAGTTGCAGAGCGGGGTGTTCACCGTCTTCGTCGTAGTCACGGTCTTTGGATTTGGCGTTGGATTGGTGCTCGTGTGCCTCTGGCTCCGAAGCCACTCCAGTGTTTCCGACTTGGTTGGGAAAATCCGAGGCCGCTCAGATGGGTCTACGGGGACCGACAGCCGGGCTGACGACTGTGCGCCCGACTCGAAGAGCGGACCTAGTCGCGGAACGTAGAGCGTGTGAATCGAACTCGGATGAGCCCTGCACAGTCGGGAACGCGATGGCGTCGATTCCCCAGTTGTTCGTGCGTGATGACGCAACCCGGACGAGAGGCGTGGGGGCTGAGCCCCTGCCTAGGTTATAGACGATGTTCGCGGCAAGGCGCGCCGAGTTCCGGACCTCCCCGCAGGAAGTCCCTAGATCTCGCGTTATCGCAAAGGACCAGATCCGCGACTTAGCGCGACTGTCTCAGGAGGATGGCCTGAGTAGTGCTGCTCGCACTCGCCGCGGCTGGGTTGCTGTCTACTTCGCTTTCGATCGGACCGAAGCGCCGACGCTCTTGAGCTCTAGCGTTGCATTCTCACATTCCAGTGTGGACACCCGGCGACGGAGTTCGCCGCCGACTCGATCTCGCTCCGTGAGTTGGCTGCTCAGGTGATCGAGCATCCGCTTCTGGGCGACTGCTTGCTGGTCGCGTTCGCGGATGGCGTGCGCATAGTCCTCGATCGTACGCCGCTTCGCGGAGCCGTCGAAGAGTTGATACACGATCGTTGCCAGGCCCAGAATCACTGATGTGTCACTCACGCACTTCGCTTCGCCACGGTCGTTCCTTCCTAGTTGTTGTCGTATCCGTCGATCGACGGGAGCGCCCTGTTCTCAAGGACGTCAGCGATCATGGCGCCGACGGCGGTCGTGGGCTCGACCTCGTCGCCCCAGATCTCGGCGGCAGCGGCGGCGAGTTCGGTGACCGGCGGCGCGAGTTTCGCGACGTGATTCGCATCGCACATGTAGTTGCGCGAGTACATGGCGAGCGCGACGGCGTACAGTTTCGCCGCGTCCTCCTCTTGCTTCCGATCCGAAAGATCCCGGGGCACGAGAAGTTGCCCCTCGGCGTTGACGAAGTGGCCCAGCGCGAGGTGCCCCAACTCATGTGCCAGTGCGAGCCTCGCTCGCGGATGGAGGTGGTCCTCGAAACACTCGAGGGCGCGGCCGCGTTCGCGTAGCGGCAGAGCCATGCCCTCCGTGCCGACGACGATGAATACGTGCTTGAGGATCACGTTGTTGCTGTACTGCTCGCCCGGCAGCGGGACGTGGTCACCCCCGAGTCGCTCGTAGTGTCCACGGGTGATGACCAGTCGTGCCACTCCCATGGGGATGTCCTCGGAGGCAAGGACGTGAATCCGAGCGACGTCGTGTCCTTCGTCGTAGATCAGCTTGCGCTCTAGAGCTCGGATGTGCCGCCCGAAGGACTCTCCGAGGCTCTCGCGGAAGGCTCGCCGCACGACGTCGAGTGCCACGTCTAGATCGACGACACCCTGCGGCTTCCGACTTTGCGCATCCCCATCCCCTGAACTCGACGTCACAGATGCCCTCCCCACGTTGGCAAGACGCCGCCGCGATCGCGCTGGTACGCGCGGCCGCGGCGGCATCAGACGCGAACTTACCTGCGAGGCCTGCCGGCCAGCGCCCGATGGATCGTCTCAAGCGCGAGCCTGTCGTACCGCGCGCGCTGCTCTGGCGTCGCCGCCTCACATGTGCGCGCGATTCCGCCGGCGCAGCGGAGTTCGCCCATCAACGCGTCGATCTTCGACTGATCGGACGACGCGCTCTCGCGGTCGTAGACCTTCCGGAGCGCGGCGTCGGTACCGGCCGCGCCATCGACGGCGCCGCCCTGTCCGATCCTGGTATCCGGTTCCGCCATGGTCGTTGCTCCACCCTCGGGGCTCTGCTCGAGCCCGCGCCCGATCAGCCGGACTTTGCCAGACGCGCAGGCGCGCGTCCAGCGGACGGTCGATCGAACCGGCTTTCGCCCCCGAGGATCTGACGATCGTACCGGAGATGGGGCCCCCGGTACTTCGGTTTATCGACGCGGAGCGGCCGGAAGTGAAGCAACCGCCCCGGCCGCGAACCCGGACCGGGGGGCTGTCCGCAGTTGCAGCCCCCCCCGTGGGGCCGATCGATGGTCAGTCGTCCGGAGTTGGCCGACTTCGGTGTTGCGCTCCCACATCCCGCGCGAGGGATGGCCGGCTGGCGGAGGCCGGGCCCGGGGAGTTTCGAGGTTCGAACGCTGCGCACGGGACGTGTCGTGTGGCCGCTCCTCTTGCGCACTACGCCGACGCCGCCGCCGACTCGCCCCGCGCCGTCCCGGGCAGCGGCAGGTTCGCGACCGCAGCCTTCGAGTCGAACAGCCGCAGGTCGGTGTAGGTCCCGAGCGTCGTCTCGATCGAGGCGTGGCGCGCGAGCGCCTGCGCCATGCGCGGGTGGACCCCGGTCATGCCGAGCCAGGAGATGAAGGTCGTGCGAAGGGCGTGGAAGTCCACGACGCGCCCCTCCGCATCGACCTTCTCGATCCCCGCCGCACGCAGGTCGGCGTCGAACGTCACGCTGTTGGGAAAGAGACGGGCGCCGATCACGGTGTCGGTGGGGATCGCGTCGGAGGGCCGCGCCGCCACGAGCGCCTCGACCAGCCGTGGGTGGAGATCGACGCTCTGGACCCGGCGCGACTTCGCCGACGCGGCCGTGACCGTGACCCGATGCCCGTTGAGGTCGAGGTCGCACCAGCGCAGACGCCGCAACTCGCCCTTGCGCAGGCCGGTGCCGAGCGCGAGCAGGTAGACCAGGGCCCGCGCCTCGCCCAGCCGCTCCATCTTCGCCCGCGTCCGCTCGCCCCGTGCCCGACGCTCTGGCTTCGCACGGGGGTGGGGGCGACCGGCCCGGGCGACGGCCCGCGCCCGCGTCGCGTCGAGCAGCCGGGCCGCCTCGTCGGGGGTCAGGGCGCGACGGACGTGGCGGCGGTCCTCGGCCTCGTTGAGCGGCGCGAGCCCCTCGAAAGGGTCGAACGCCGAGCGCCGCGCCCGCACGAGCCAGAGGCCGAACTGCTTCGCCGCCTGGTAACGCACGTTTACGCTGCGGGCCGAGAGCCCGCTCTCTCGGAGTTCGTTGAGCCATCCGCTCGCGCCGGGGAGCGTCAGGTCCGCGAGCCGCCTCGCGCCGACGTGGGCGACGAGCGCGCGCAAGCACTGCATCCGGGACGTGACGTACTTCGCCACGACGCCGCGGGCCGCAAGCGTCGTCTGGAAGTCGTCGAGGTGGCGGGAGAGCGCGAGGTCCTTCGCGTCGCCGAAGGGGTCCACGATGCCCGCGCGCTGGAGTTCTGCGCGGGGCACCATGTCGGCGGCGAGGAGCTCGGCGGCCCGCCGGTCGCGGGTCCCGAGACTCCGCTCGACCTGGCGGCCGCCGACGTAGAACCGCACGGCCCACACGCGGCCCTTCTTCCGCGTGCCGTCGGCGGCCTTGTACTGCTTCTTGATCAGGCGCACAGCGTCACGTCCTCCGTCGATGGTGGGGGGCCCGCGCGCCGGGGCGAGGCCGGCGCGCGGGGTTGGGTGGTCGTCGCCCGGGTCACGCGGGGTTCTTGGCGGCCTTGCGGGCGGCGACCTGCGCGGCGCGGGCTTCACGCGCCTTCGCGATCGCGGACACCTGCTCGGGCGTCCCCTTCGGCTGCTTCGCCGCCGCCGCCTTGGCCGTCTGCGCCTTCGTGAGGTCGAAGAACAGGTACCCGTTCGCGGGGCACCCGAGGAGCCCCGACGCGATCGCGCTCAGCGAGCGGTAGGTCCTCCCGTCGAACTCGAGCCCGTCCTTGCGAACCGTCACCTCGAGCTTCTTCCCGCGCCACTCCTTGGTGATCGTCTGGCCGACCGCGGGCAGTCGCGGGTCGGCGGTGAACGGCGACCCGGGCTTCGCGGGGCGGGGCGGGCGCGGGGTCGTCGTCGCGGTGGGGGCCTTCGCGTCTGCGCCGGTCTTGCCGACCGGGCGCCCGGCACCCGACTTCCCCCCGAACACCATCCGCTCGGTGATCCGCGCAATCATCGCGCCCGCGTCGGAGCTGTTCGTGGGGCGCCCGAGGACGCGCAGGAACTCCTTGCGCAGCCCCTCGACGTCGAGGCGCTTGAGCGCGTCGATCTGGTCGGAGAGCTTCGCGGGGGTCGCTGCGGCCTTGACCACCTTCTCCTTGGTGGCGCCGTCCTGCTTCGGCGCGGGCTTCTTCGACTTCGGGGCAGGGTGCTTGCTGGGCTTGCTCATGGTCATCCTTGGTTGCGCCGTCGAGCACTCGCCCGCGGCGTGGGCGCATACACGCTCTGTCCTGCGAGAACATCCACTTCGTTCCGGCGATGCCGTAACTCGCGTGTCGGGCGCGAGATGGGGCGTCGGGACGGAGTGGCAAGCGTCCGGAACCGGCGCGCACCGGCGCTGACGGGCAGCGAGAGGCGCGAGAACGTCACGACGGCCGCGCTGCCCGGACGCCGCCCGCGGCGAGCCGCGATCGCGCCTCGTCAATCGACGCGGCAAGGACCCCGAGTTCGACTGGCGAGATGCAGACGCCGCGCCGCGTCGGATGCCAGTGCCCGTCCCGCCCGCGGATCCAGAGGCGAACCGAGACGCCGAGTCGTCCGCCGGTCTTTGCGATCTGGACCCGCGTCTCGTGCTCGCCGCCCCGGGGGAAGCGTGCCAACGTCGCCTGCTCGTCCGGCCAGGGCTCGCCCATGAGCGGCGGGCCGAACGTGGGGTCGTACGCTCCAGGTGCGGACTTCATGACAAGGTGTCTCCGGGGGGGAAACTCGGGTCTGCCGGCGACACTCGCGTGCGTAAGTGCTTGTCAACACTCACTTCCCCCAACCGAGTGTCGCCAGCTCCAGCGGGTCGGCGTGGCCGTCGCAGTTCGAACGCGAGGGTGGAGTGGCCCCCGGTCGGCACTCCCAGCGGGAGTTTCCAGAGGAGCCCCGTCTCGACCGCGCGGATGAGGTCGCGCGTCGCGTCGTCGGGTGATCCGCGGTACCGCTGGAACCCACGGGTGACGTCGCGCTGGGTGACCGGACGCTCCTGCGCATCGATCCAGCCGACGAGGCGGCGCATATCGGCGTCCTGCGTCTGCTCTCGCAGCACGACGTAGATGCGAGCCGCCTCCCGGGCGAACCAGCGAGCAAGCTCGATTCCGGACTGCATGGACTCCGAGTCGATCTGCGTCGGCTCGTCGGTTTCACCGTCCGCCCAACGAACGAGCGTGAACGCGAGCGCGAATCTGGCGGCGTACGCCTCGAGCTTCGAGAACGCGGCCCCGAGGTCGTCTTCGGGCGCGAGAGCGTCCTGCTCGCCGGCGAACTCGTTGTAGAAGTCCACCCATTGAGCCTTCGCGTCGTCCGTCAGGCGCAGCAGCACGGGCTGCGGATCGGTGGACCGACTACCGCGGTCGGCCGGCAGGTCGAGTTCGCCGACCGCGGCAGACTCGAGCTTGAGTCCGAGCAGTCGGTCAAACACCTTCCCCAGTCGCCGACGCAGCGCTGCGGGCACCGTGTCCTCCGACCACCGCTTTCTGGGTGCATCCGGATACGCCAGTAGCAGCCGTGCGACGAGGCCGGACGAGAACAGCTCCGGGGTCAGGAGACGACGGAGAATCCCGGGCTGGATCCCGCCGCAGACCCCGATGAACGCACGGGCGACCACCAGCAGCTCGCGATTCGTCTTTCGATCGACCACGACGCGCCCGGCCCGATGCGCCGACAGCCACTGCTCCCGGTCGCTGCCTCGTCCCTGGCGGTACTGGTCGAATGACTTGGCCCACCCCGCCAGTTCGTCGCTGACGACGACCAGGCCCTTCGGGTTCTCCTCCAGGATCGGGACGATACCTTCGAGCGTGGTGTTCGAGACCTCGATCCGCTCGCAGGTCGGGCGCTCAGGGGGTTCGGGGGGCGGACCGGCGCCGTCGTCCTTGGACTTCTCCCAAGCGCGCTTCTCCTTCTGGTAGACCGCGAAGTCCCGGGCATATGCGCGCCTGGCCTCGCGGAACGCCCGGAACGCGCGGTCCTGGTGTTCGGTCAAGGGGCGGAGCGCAAGCTCTTGCGCCGGGGACTTCGTCTTCCCGGAGGGCATGACGAGGCAGCACCAGAAGAGCGCCGGCTCGGACCACCCGGGCTTGAGTTCGATGCGGCGAGCGTTCCCGACGGCGGCACCGATGCCCGCGATCAGCGGCAGTGCGATGGCCTCGGGGGCGCATCGCAGAGCCCGCGCCCCGGCCGAGACGAACCCCGTGAGCGGTTCGGGGAGCGCTGCGAGGGGAAACGGCTCCGGGTGCCGCAAACTCCGAGTCGGTACCGCGGCTGCGGCGTATGCGCGCTCCACGGTCATCGAGACGTAGTCGTCGCGGCGCCCCTTTGCCTGGTCAGCTGCGTCCGGGAGCAATCGGCGTCGGAGTCGAATCGCCTGTGCCGCGACCACCGGCGCCCACCCGACGCCCGCGAGCCCCGCTGCGACCCGGAAGTCGTTCGCGCTCTGGTCACCCGTCGCGAACGGCCACTCCCGCTCGAGTCGCGGGGGCAAGAGCCCGGTGTGAAAGCGAACCGAGATCCCGTCCGAACTGGCGACACTCGACTCGGCGATCGTTGTTTCACAAGGACTTACGTCCGCGAGTGTCGCCGCCGGGGGTACCTTTGCCCCCCGGTTGGCCTCTTCGTCAGCCGCGTTCACGAACGGCGTCAGGAACGTCAGATCCGCGGGCGCCACCGCGGCGAGCCCCTCGACTCGCCCGGGGCTCTCAAGCGTGACGGGACGCCATGCCGCCCGATCGGCGGTGAGCGTGCGCGCTCCGTCGGCGGACTTCGCGTTCCATGCCGGGGGGATCCGCCAGACCCGCTCCGCGCCGTGCACGTGGTCGAGAGAGACGGCGGCCCCGAAGACCTGCCGTGCCTGGTCCTCGAGGTAGAGCCGAAGCGCGCGGCCGAGGAGCTCGACACGGGCGACCCCGTCCGCGGGGTCGTCGAACTCCTCAACCCGCCAACCCGCCGGTAGCCGGACGTGGATGTGGTAGCCACCGCCAGAGCCGATGAGGATCGAGGGGCACGGCAGACAACCCGCCAGCGACCGGGCCTGCCGCCGACGCTCCTCGTCGGTCGAGCCCGACATCGACTTCGCGTCCACCTCGACGCCGACCCAGGTCTTCCCGATGACGCCGGTCTTCAGCTTCGGGCGAGCCGGGTCGAACCACGCGGTGGCGATGTAGACGTCGCCGAGCTCCGCGTGGTGCGAGAGTCGATCGACCAGCTGATCGGTCGAGCTGGCAACCGACTCGACCCACGTTCCCGCTCCGACGCCATCGGCGGGGGCGTGATTCGCCGCGAACCGGAGCACTGCACCGGGCCGGGGCGCGGGGCCAAGGAGGATGTCGAGGATCCCTCGCCGGGTCGTCTCGTGGGGACGGGCTGCGCTCACGACGATCCGTTTCTCGTGCGATCGTGGCTTGTCCCGCCGAGTCGGGGGTGTGCGCGGGAGGCCGGGGGGCGATCACTGAAGGCGGACCGATGAGTCTGCGCGACGGCGCGTGGCCTCAGCCCGCTTGCGATCCACCGCGACCCTCGCTGAGCCATGGTCCTAGCGCGCCTTCGAGTCGTGGACCGACGCGATCAGGCGCTCGATCGACGCGCGTTCAATCCGAGTCGTTCGCCGACCGAGGCGAACCCGGACGAGTCTGCCGGACGCCATCAGGCTGAAGACCTGTCGCCTGGAGATTCCGAGCAGGATCCCGGCGGTCGTCACATCGACGAGGAGGGGGGCCACGGTCGAGGTACGCGTCATTGGGGGGCTCCGTGCGCGCTCCAATGCGCGCCACGGGAGCATTCTCCGCCCTCACTACGCGCTTACGACGTAACAGGCGTAACAGCACAGTGACCCCACTCCGTGCGTCTGTTACGCCTGCCCCGGACGACCGAAACGAGGACCTCCACCTTGGTCTCGGTACTCGGCGATGAGATGCGGGTGTCGTGTCAGCGCTCGTCGCACGAGCGTCCGGATCCCTCGGAGCCCAAGCGCGAGCTCAAGTTCCTTGTACGTGAACTTTCCGGATCTGTGCTCGACGTACGCCGCGACGCGCTCGACGCCGCCGCGGCCGACGTGGCGGCCACGTAGACCGAGCGACTGTCCGGTCCGTTTCAGAACGAGTCGCATGAACGGTGCGAGCAGACCGAACTCCGACCGGCTTGGGGTGGCGCTTGCTCGCTGCTGGCGTTCGAGCTTGAGTCGTGCGAACTGGATCCAAGCCGCCGCCGCATCGGTGTAGATCGCCCAGAACGGATCGAGGGTCCTGGGGAAACTCGCGGCGATGGTCCAGACTCCGTTTCGAAGGACATGGACCTCATCGGGCTCGACACAGCACAACATCTCCGCCTCCCAGTCGCCCAGCACGTCCCCGTGCCGGAGGTCCAGTGGAGCCGTTCGGGGTCCGTAGTCCGAGAGTTCTGAGCGGATTCGAAGGATGCCATCTCGTAGCTCCTCGGCTGCCCGCGGAATCAAGTCAGGCCCGAACTGGCAGCCGCGAGGGATGTACTCCCGGCGGACCACGAGCCCGATGGACGGCATGTAGCGATGACCGTTCGCGAAGTTCGCGAGCGGCAGAAGATGTGGCGGACGCGGAACCACCGGAGCTTGGCGAATCCGCGGCTCGACCGCGAGCACGGCGATGGCCAGGGCGATCGGCGGGGTGCCCGCGCGCCGTCGCGTCACTTCCTCAATCGCTTCACGAAGCGACGCGTTGGCCCTCTCGACCCTGGTCCCGCTCGGGCGCCGTCCCTGCGGAATGCGCTCCGTCGGATCGGACTTTGAGTTCATGGTGGATGCCTCGTGTGCACGGAAGCGTACGACGGCGCTCGGACATCACGGTGCGCTCTTGCAACGAGCATGCACGCGCGCGTTGACGCCCGCGGGTGCGTCAAAGCGCAACACTACGCGATGAGCATGATGTGCGGCGGGCTTCTTGAGTGCTCCGGCCTGCATGGACCCCCTATGATCAGGCTGAATCGTCCACTCCGGACGAAGCGGAGAAGCGAACGCAACCCGAATGTCCGTGCAATCGCCGCTCGCCGTCAAGTACGTCGCGATCGCGACGCTGCGTCCCGCCCCCTACAACCCCCGGGTCATGCCGGATTCGGAGATGGCGGCGCTGTGCGAGAGCCTGCGCGCCTTCGGCTTCGCCGAGCCGGTCGTCGTCCGCCGCGCCGACCACCTCATCATCGGCGGCCACCAGCGCGTCGAGGCCGCCAAGCGCATCGGGCTGTCCGAGGTCCCGGTCGTCGAGCTCGACCTGACCGACGAGCAGGCGAAGTCGCTCAACGTCGCGCTCAACAAGATCCACGGTGAGTTCGACATCCCGAAGCTCGCCGAGCTGCTGGCCTCGCTGCCGACCGACCTCCAGGGCTTGACCGGGTTCAGCGAGGCCGAGATGCGTCAGGTGGCCCGCGAGGCCGAGATGGCGGTTAGGGCCATGGCGGCGACGGCGGATGCCGACGAGATCCCCGAGCCCCCGGCCATCGCGGTCGCGCAGCCGGGAGAGCTGTGGATCCTCGGCGAGCACCGGCTCGCATGCGGCGACAGCACCGACCCCGCGACCGTCGCGCGCGTGCTACAGGGGGACGCGCCAAAGCTGCTCCTGACCGATCCTCCGTACGGCGTCTCGCTCGACATGGAGTGGCGCGACCGTGCCGGGCTCAACGCGCTGGGGCCGGCGCAGCCGTCGTACATGCGCGGCGAGGGCCACAAGAACACGACGATCTCTGGCGACACCCGCGCCGACTGGTCCGAGGCGTTCGAGCTCGTCCCGTCGCTCGACACGGCCTACGTCTGGCACGCGAGCGCCCACACGATCGAGGTCGGGCAGGGCCTAGAACGCATCGGCTTCGAGCTCAAGCAGATGCTCGTCTGGCGCAAGCCACACTTCGTCCTGTCCCGCCAGCACTATCATTGGCAACACGAGCCCGCGTGGTACGCGCGCCGTCCCGGGGCCGACCGCTTCATTGGCTCGCGCGACCAGTCCACGATCTGGGACGCGGCGTCGCCGAAGATGCTCATGACGGGCGCGGGGGAGGAGAAGTTCGACCACCCCACGCAGAAGCCCGTCTCGCTGTTCACGCGCCCCATCGAGAACCACCTCGCGCCTGGCGAACTCGTCTACGAGCCCTTCGGCGGCTCCGGGACGACCCTCGCCGCCGCGGAGTTGACGCACACCCGCTGCCGCGCCGTCGAGCTCGACCCGAAGTACGTGGACGTGATCGTCGCGCGGTGGGAGCGGATGTCGGGGCGCAAGGCCGAACGGATCCCCTCATGACGACCGCGATCCCCGCCCCCTGGATCCTGACCGCGACCGGGCGGCGCTTCCCCCTCGACGTGCCGCGTCCCGAAGACGTCGATCCGCTCGACCTCGCTCACGCGCTCGGGAACCTCTGCCGATTCGGTGGCCACACCCGCCTCCACTACTCCGTCGCGCAGCACTCGCTGCTCGTCAGCGAACTGGCGGGCCGTCCGTTCCGGCTCGCGGGGCTGCTCCACGACGCCGGCGAGGCGTATGTCGGCGACGTCGTCGGGCCGCTCGCGCGACGGCTCCCCGAGTTCCGCGCCGTCGAGCACCGGATCCTCGACGCCGTCGCTACGAGGTTTGGCGTGCCGCGGTGGCAGTTCGAGGCGCCGGAGGTCCGCCACGCCGACGCGGTTGCGCTCCTGACGGAACGCAAGGCTCTGCTGCCGCCGTCGCCGCACCCGTGGGCCGAGGACCTCGCCGACGCCCGCCCGCTGCGCCGGACCATCGTCCCGCTCGCCCCCGAAGCGGCCCGGGCCGCGTTCCTCCAGCGCCTGCACGACCTCTCGACGGCCCGGAGGAACTCGTGACGTTCCTGCCTGCCGACCGACTCCCGAGGGACCCCGACACGCTCGCCGTCCGCAAGGACGCGCAGGCAACATTGAAGGCGTACGCCGCGTTCCTGGCCGACCCCGCGTTCGCGCACCGCGTGGACCTGAAGGTTCTCACCGCGATCGCAGGCGACTCGAAGATGCCCGTCCGCGAGCGGCGACGCGCGGCTGAGATCCTCGGGAAGCTGTTCCTGCAGGCCCTCGACAAGGCCGCCGACCTCGGCTGCGTGCGCGAGCAGGTCATGCTCTCCCTCGGCATCGACCCCCGCCCGGGCGGCACGACCGTCGCCGTGGACGCCCGCACCGTGCATGTGGAGGCCGACCGCGATGCCCTCCGAGCCCTCCTCGCCGACCCCGAAGCCGCCGATCTCGCCGCAGCTCTTGCGCGTCGCGTCGATGGCCGACCCCGCGACGCTGGCGCACCGACTGACGCAGGGTCGGTTCCAGATCCCGCCGCACCTCTCGCTGCTGTCGAAGGAGGTGGCGAAGGCGGTGCGGACGGGCGGGCGTCTGCTCGTGCAGATGCCGCCCCGGCACGGGAAGAGTGAGACCGTCTCCGTCTGGAGCCCGGTCTGGTTCCTGAACGCCTGGCCCGCCAAGCGCGTGATGCTCGCGTCGTACGAGGCTGACTTCGCGGCCGGGTGGGGCCGGCGGGCCCGCAACCTCATCGACGAGCACCAGGACGAACTGCTGGTCCGCCTCTCCCCGGACTCGACCGCAGCGAACCGCTGGAACACGCCCGAGGGCGGCGGCATGACGACCGCGGGGGCAGGCGGTGCGCTCACCGGGCGCGGTGCGGATCTCCTGATCATCGACGACGCCCACAAGAACGCGGAGGAGGCGTACAGTCAGGCCCACCGCGACCGGGTGTGGGAGTGGTGGACGACGACGGCGCTCACTCGCCTCGAGCCCGGGGCCGCCGCGATCGTCGTGGGGACGCGCTGGCATGAGGACGACCTCATCGGCCGCATCCTCGCCCAGGGAGGTGAGCCCTGGACCGTGCTGCGGCTCCCGGCGCTCGCCGACGAGGAGGACTCGATCGGGCGCGCCCCCGGTGCCCCGCTCTGGCCAGAGCGGTACGACGCCGTCGCCCTCGAGCGGATCCGCCAGGGCGTGGGCGAACGGACCTGGGAGGCGCTCTACCAGCAGCGGCCGTTCGGCGACGGCGGGTCCTTCTTCAAGCGATCGTGGTTCGAGGCGCGCTACGACACCATCGCCCCGAACATGTACCGCCTCCCCGACGGAATGACGATCCACCGGGACTCGCTCGGGCGCTACGCCACGATCGACTTGGCGGTCTCGACGAAGACCTCGGCCGACTGGACCGTCATCGCGGTGTTCGGGCGCCTCCCCGACGGCCGGCGCCTGCTGCTCGACATCGACCGGGCGCGGCGGGAGGGCCCGGATCAGGTCCCGGCGATCCAGCGCATGGTCGAGAAGTGGAAACTCGGGCTCGTCTGGATCGAGCGCACGGCGTTCCAGCTCGCCATCGTGCAGGCGGCACGCAGGGCAGGCGTGCCCGTCCGCGAGTTGACGCCGGACAAGGACAAGGTGGCTCGGGCGATCCCGCTGACCGTAGCGCTCGAGGGCGGACAGTTGCTCCTGCCCCGGCACGCACCGTGGATCGAGACCCTGCTCGCCGAGCTGCTGGCGTTCCCCGCGTCGGCGCACGACGACCAGGTTGATGCGCTCGCGTACGGGATCGCGGTGCCGTTCGCGGTGATGCCGTCGTCGTTCGGGGGCGCGTCGGACGACGACGACCTCGACGACGAGATGCCGTCAGAGCGCGACCGGATCTTCGCGGAGTACTGCCCGAACCCGCCCCCCGGTTGGGAGCACCACGAGTCGCCGTCGATGCGGCGCGCGAGGCGCTGGGTCCAGCGGCACCGGGGGTACTGACCGCGTGTCACGGCGCCCTCACCGCGCAGCGCGAGGTCGCGTTCGGACAGTCGCCGGATTCCACGCTCCACACGCTCCACCGCTCCGGACGGGGGCGTAGGGGGGTGTACGAGGTGAACGGGCCGGAGCATCGACGACGCCCTCACGGCGCCCGATGCTCCGTATGAACTGCCGCGGGCGGGGCACGGCGGTGGGTTCGAAGCGCCGGAGGATGTGGAGCATCGGATCCGGCGGTTGTCCGGTCGAGCGCAGGAGAGGGATGGAGGGGCGGGTCGTCGCGACTCTTCGCGCGGAGCCGTTCGCCACCGTGGCGTACGATGCCATCGTCGTCAAACCCGCTCCCCGGACCCTCGGGGGTGTGGGGACGTACGCGCGGAGACGTACTACTACTGCGCGTCGGCGCGCGACGCGCTGGTGAGGAGCAGCGGCAACTCGCGCGCGACCGGAGCTGTGGC